>NZ_JBFTNF010000004.1:0-157235 GCF_056397345.1 Cupriavidus sp. 05N38 | reverse complement strand
GTGCGATGGTGATACCAGTACCAGCCGCCGCCGGCCAGCAGCACGATCAGCGCGGCGGCGATCAGTTTGCGGCGGTGCGAGACCGGCTTGCCGGACGGTGGCAGCTTAGCCTGTTGATTTTCTTCGGGGTTGGCCATGACCGGTTCCTGGGATGCGACGCGACGAAACGCGTTGTTCGATATTCGGGGTGGAAGAGGCAGAAGTATGCCGCAATGCCATCGGCATATGCCGCTAAGGGCACGTGGCGGCACGTCGTGCCGGCTGCTTCAGGTCGGTGCCGCGCGCTCCGGCGGCGCCGGTGGCAGCAAACATAAGCGAAGCATAATGCGCCTTGATTCCGTCGATGTTTCATTGCCGACGGCCTTTCTTACAGATCATTACCAGTGGCCCGGGTGTAATGCCCTGAAACAATTCGCCCGGATTGCCGCGCCCAGCCTAGCTATCATCTGCTTATGCGAGCCAATCAGCCTACCCAGATCCTGGTCGTCGACGACGATCCAGAACTCCGCGACCTGCTGCGCGAATACCTCAGCCAGCAAGGTTTTGCCGTGTCGGTCCTGCACGATGGCGAAGGTTTGCAGGCGCGCCTGGAGCGCGAGCGTCCGGCCCTGATCGTGCTGGACCTGATGATGCCCAAGGTCGACGGCCTCACCGCGCTACGCAACCTGCGCGCCAAGAACGACGATATCCCGGTGATCCTGCTGACCGCCCGCAGCGACGAGATCGACCGCATCGTGGGCCTCGAGATCGGCGCCGACGACTACCTCGGCAAGCCGTTCTCGCCGCGCGAATTGCTGGCGCGCATCAATGCCGTGCTGCGCCGCAAGCTGGCGCGCCCGGCATCCGCGCCGGAGGACCGCGAGGGACTGACCTTCGGGCCGTTCCGCGTGAATTTCCGCCAGCGCTCGCTGGTGCGCGGGGGCGAGGCCGTACCGATCAGCGACACTGAATTCGCGCTGCTCAAGCTGCTGCTGACGCACCCGCTGGAAGTGCTCTCGCGCGAGCGCGTCGTGGAGCTGATGTACGGCTCGGCGAGCGGCATCAGCGACCGCGGCATCGACGTGCAGATCTGGCGCCTGCGCCGCCTGCTCGACGAAGACGCGCAGCGGCCGCGCTATATCCAGACCGTGCGTGGCCGGGGCTATACCTTCGTGCCCGACGAAGCCGACGACATACCACGATGAAACTGCGCATCGATACCCTGTTCGGCCGCATCGCACTGCTGATCGCCGCCGTGCTGGTGCTGAGCCACTTCTCCTGGCTGGCAATCCTGCGCATGGACCGCCGACAGCAGCAAGTGGACTATTCGGTCGAGCAGATGCTGTTCCAGTTCGACAGTATCCAGCGCGCGCTCGCCGCTAAGCCGCCCGCGCCGCTGCCCAGCCTGGTCGAGGTGGCCAGCGAAGCCAGCGCGGCGGAGCACACCGTGGCGGCCAAGGGCCGCGCGCGGCGCCTGGTCGAGCAGTTCGCGCTGCGCCTCCCGGCCGGCAGCAAGGTGCGGCTGGAGGAGGAGGAAACCTCGCGCATCTGGGTCAAGCTGCCGCAGCGCCAGGACTGGATAGCCATGCCGGTGCTGTGGGTGCTCAACCCGCCCCCGGACAACCGCCTGGTGCCGGGCGTGATCCTGGTGGTCGGCGTGGCCATGGCGGTGGCACTGCTGATCGCCTGGCAGATCCAGCGCCCGGTGCGCGACATGGCGGCGGCGGCCGAGCAGCTGTCGCGCCAGCACAGCGTTGAGCCGCTGCGCGAGCGCGGCCCGCACGAGCTGCGCCAGCTGATCGTGCGCTTCAACCGGATGATGGCCGACCTGACGCGCATCGACCAGGAGCGCAACACCATGCTGGCCGGYATCGCSCAYGAYCTGAAGACMCCGCTGGCGCGGCTGCGSCTGCGCGCSGAGATGCTSGCCGAYCCCAAGGCGGCGGCCGGCGTGACGCGCGATGTGGAATCGATGTCTGCCATCGTCGAGCAGTTCCTCACCTTCGCGCAGAGCGGCGAGCCGGCCGCGCGTCCGGTCCAGGTTGACCGCCGGCTCGGCGAACTGGCCGCTTCGCTGGCAGAGCAGGACAAGACAGTGGAGCTGTCGCTGACGGCGGGCGAGGGCTTCCGGATGATCGCCACCCAGCTCGACCGCATTGTCGGCAACCTGGTCGACAACGCCTATTCCTACGGCGCGCCGCCGGTGCGCCTGGCCACCTCGCGCCAGGCCGACGGCTGGCACATGGTGGTGGAGGACGAGGGCGACGGCATCCCGCCGGACGCCATGGAGAAGGTCACGCTGCCCTTCGTGCGGCTGGACCCGGCGCGCGGCGGCAACGCGCATTCGGGCCTGGGGCTGGCTATCGTCGACCGGCTGGTACGCCAGGCCGGTGGCCGGCTGGTGCTGGAAAACCGGCCCGAAGGCGGCCTGCGGGTCGAGATGATCTTCCCGTTCGCGGCGCTGGCGCAGGCGGCCTGAGCGCCCCCGCCGCGCGGCACGGCGTACCAGACCTGGAACACTTCCGGCCGGATCGGCGGGCCTGCGTGCCGGTCCGGCCGCGCCGGTGCCGTGCGGGGCGCGCGCCGGCTCGCATGGTACAGAGATTGCTGCTCCTGACGGCTTTGCCCGCGCTGCCCGCCCAGGCGGCGCATCGTGCCGTTCCAGTCGATCAGGAGACGCATCATGGCAACTTTTGTCACCCTACTGAACTTCACCGATCAGGGGATCCGTACCGTAAAGGAAACAACCCGGCGTGCCGCCGCCGTTCGCGAAATGGCGAAGACCTGCGGTATCGAGATGAAAGACATCTATTGGACGCTCGGCAAATATGACCTCGTGGCGACCTTTTCCGTGAACGGGTCGCTCCGACCCGCGGCCCCCATGAAAAAGCCCGCGCGAAGCGGGCTTTTTCATGGGGGCTGGCGAGGCGGCGCGTCAGCTTGCTTTTTTCTTGTCGCCGATCCGGCTTTCCTTGCCGGCCAGGAGGTTGCCGATGTTCTGGCGATGGCGCACCACCAGCAGCACGCCGATCGCGAAGACCGCGCCGGCGATCACGTCGATGCCCGACATCAACACGTAGAAGAATGGCGCGAACACCGCCGACACCAGCGCGGCCAGCGATGAATAGCGGAAGAAGAAGGCGATGATCAGCCAGGTGGCCAGCGTGCCCAGTCCCAGCAGCGGGTCGATGGCGAACAGGATGCCGGCCGCGGTCGCCACGCCCTTGCCGCCGGCGAAGCCGAAGAACACCGGGAACAGGTGGCCCAGGAAGACCGCCACCGCCGCCAGCGCGACGCCGGTGTCGCCGATGCCGTAGGCCGGCCCGAAATGCTGCGCGAGCCAGACCGCCAGCCAGCCCTTCAGCCCGTCGCCGATCAGCGTCAGCACCGCGGCTTTCTTGTTGCCGCTGCGCAGGACGTTGGTGGCGCCGGGATTGCCGGAGCCATAGGTATGCGGATCAGGCAGGCCCATGGCCTTGCTGACCACGACGGCGAAGGAGATGGAGCCGATCAGGTAGGCGGAAATAGCGAGAATCAGGTTGGCCATGTGGGAAACGGGAATTTGAGGCTGGGCGGATTGTAGCGCGGTCGGCGCCGGTTCAGTTCCGTGACTTCCCCAATACCGGAGCACCGTCTTTGCGGCACGGCCCGCCCGGGTGCTTTCAGTCGGGCAGCGCGCATTCCACCGCCACCGCACCCGCCAGCTCGGTCAGCACGCCGGGCGCGATGCTGACCAGATAGCCGCGCCTGCCGCCGTTGATATAGATCTTCTCCAGCGCCAGCACGCCGGCTTCCACATACACCGGCATGCGCTTGCGGGTGCCGAAGGGCGATGTCCCGCCCACCATGTAGCCGCTGTGGCGCTGCGCGACTTCCGGCTTGCATGGCTGCACGCTCTTGCGGCCGGTCTGGCGCGCCAGGTTCTTGGTGGAGACCGAGCAGTCGCCATGCATCAGCACGATCAGCGGCTGCGCCTTCTCGTCCTCCATGACCAGCGTCTTGACCACGGCGTGTTCCGGCACGCCGAGCTGGCGCGCCGATTCGCCGGTGCCGCCGTGCTCCACGTAGTCGTAGGCATGCTCGCCGAAGGCCACGCCATGTTGCCTGAGGAACTGGGTGGCAGGGGTTTCGGATACGTGTTTGGACTTGCTCATGATTCGGTGAACTGGCGGTTTCGTCGCTCAGCCGCGCGGGTGGTGATGCTGGTGCAGCTCGCGCAGGCGCTCGCGCGCGACATGGGTGTAGATCTGCGTGGTGGAGATGTCGGCGTGCCCTAGCAGCAGCTGCACCACGCGCAGGTCGGCGCCGTGATTGAGCAGGTGCGTGGCGAAGGCATGCCGCAGCGTATGCGGTGACAGCGGGGCGTGGATGCCGGCTTCGCGCGCATGGCGCTTGATCAGGTGCCAGAAGGTCTGGCGCGTCATGCCGTCGCCACGCTGGGTGACGAACAGCGCGTCGCAGGCGCGCTCGCCGAGCAGGGCGGGGCGGCCCTGCGCGAGGTAGCGGCGCAGCCAGTCGCCGGCTTCCGCGCCGAACGGCACGAGCCGCTCCTTGTTGCCCTTGCCGCCGACCACGCGTGCCACGCCTTCGTTGAGGCCGACCTCCACGGTCTTCATCTGCGTGAGCTCGGACACGCGCAGGCCGCTGGCGTACATCAGCTCGAGCATGGTGCGGTCGCGCAGGCCGAGCGGGGTGCCGGTGTCGGGCGCCTCGAGCAGGGCTTCCACCTGCGCTTCGCTCAGCGTCTTGGGAAAGCGCGGCGGCTGCTTGGCCGGGCGCAGCAGCAGGCAGGGGTCTGCGGTGATCATGTGCTCGCGCAGCGCCCACTGGAAGAAGCGCTTGAACACCGTGAGCCGCCGGTTGGCCGACGATGCGCGCGTCTCCAGGTGGCGCGAGGCGATGTAACCACTGAGGGCTTCGTCGTTCACCTCGAGCAGCGCGCACACCGCATTGGCATGCAGCCAGCGCGAGAGCAGCGCGAGATCGCGCCGGTAGGCGTCGATGGTGTTCTGCGAGAGGCCGTCCTCGAGCCAGAGCGCATCGCAGAAACGGCCGACCAGGTCGAGGTCGGCCAGCAGCGCGGCTTCGTCAATGGTTTCGTCGATGGCGTCATCGCTGGCTTCGTCGCCCGCGTGGGCGGCGCCGCCGCGGGCGACGTCCGTGTCGTCGGTGGGGAGTCCGCTCATATCAGCAGCACGCCTTCGTGGCGCAACAGCCAGCGCTTGGTCTCGAGCAGGTAGCCATCTTCGCTGTGGTGGGCGAAGCCGCCGAGGCCGCCGGCGCCGACCACGCGGTGGCACGGGATCACCAGCGGGAACACATTGGAGCCGCACGCTTGCCCGACCGCGCGCGGTACGCTGGCGATGTCCCGCGCCATCGCGCCGTAGGTGGTGGTCTTGCCGCGCGGGACCGCGGCGATGGCCTGCCACACGCGGCGCTGGAACCCGGTGCCCGCCGGCGCCAGCGGCACATCGAGAGGGGCGTCGGGATCGGCGTAGTAGGCCTCGAGCTGCCGCGCCAGGCGTTCTGCGACGGCGCTGGCGGGCGCGATGAGGGGCATGCTGTCCGGCAGGTAGACGATCTCGCGGATCAAGTCACCCTCGGTGCGCACGCCGACCTTGCCGAAAGGCGCGGCGAGGATGGCGTCGAAAATGGAATGCATGGTTGGCCGGGCGGGATGCAGGGACGGAACGGATGGCCTTGCGGGCCATTCCGGATTCTAGTGCATGGCGCCGCCGCAATGAAAAAGGGCTTCCCTCGGGAAGCCCTTGCGTTGCCGGCAGGGATAGCCTGTCGCGTGTTGTCTCTCCTTCCCATTTCGTCGGAAATGGGCGCAAGACCTTCCACGGCGCAGGCTTGCCTGGCTTGCCTTGCGCTTACTGTTCGAGCTTGATGTTCTGCACCTTCACCAGGTTCTTCATCTTGTCGAACTCCTTCTTGATCTCGGCCGCGTGCTGCGCCGGCGTGTTGCCCGACGGCTCGGCGCCGGCGGCGCGCAGGCGCTGCTGGAAGTCCTTGTCCTGCAAGGCCTTGACGGCGGCGTCGTTGAGCTTCTTGATGACGTCGTCAGGCGTGCCGGCCGGGGCCACCAGGCCGTACCAGGCGGGGTCGTTCGGCTCCTTCAGTCCCATTTCGCCGAAGGTAGGCACATCGGGCAGCGAGTCCAGGCGCTTGTTCCACGCCACTACGATCGGGCGCAGCTTGCCGGCCTTGATATAGGGCATCGACGAGGGCAGGTTGTCCACCATGATCGGCACCTGGCCGGCCAGCACGTCGTTCAGCGCGGGACCCGCGCCGCGGTAGGGGATATGGACCATGAAGGTCTTGGTCGAGACCTTGAACTGCTCGCCCAGCATGTGGCCGAAGGCGCAGGTGCCCGAAGTGGCGAACGAGTATTTGCCCGGGTGCGCCTTGAGCGCGGCCAGGAACTCCTTGTAGTCCTTGGCAGGGAAGTTCGGGTTGACCGCGATCACATTGGCCACGTTGGCCAGGTTGGTGATGGGCTTGAAGTCCTTGATGGGGTCGTAGGACAGCTTGGGATTGCAGGCCGGGTTGACCGCCATCGTCGATACGGTGGAGATGCCGATGGTGTAGCCGTCCGGCGGCGACTTGGCGATGGCGTCCGCGCCGATCGAGCCGCCCCCGCCGGCGCGGTTCTCCACCACCACCGGCTGGCCCAGGATGCGGCTCATCTGGTCGGCCGCGCCGCGGCCCACGATATCGGTGGTGCCGCCCGGGGCGAACGGGATGATCAGGCGGATCGGCTTGGTCGGAAAGCTCTGTGCCTGCGCGACCGACGCGGCGACTGCCAGACTCAGGGCCAGTGCAATCTTGCTTGTGTGCATGAGATCGTGTTTCCCATCAAAGACCGGGCGGGGATATCCGCCCAAGGTGAAGAACGCCGGCCAGGCACCCGCGGTGGCGGGGCGGTGTGGCCGGCGGCGTGAGTTGTGGCGGCGGGCCGTGCGGCGTTGCCGGTCCGCCGGCGTTCAGCCGCCCAGGAGCCCGCGCTTGAGATCCCGGTCGACCGGATGGTCGCCCAGGAAGATGCGCAGCACGGCCTGGTAGAAGTCCTCGCCCGGAATTGCCCTGCCGCGTGGCGTGCCGTTGATGGCGACCACGGTGCCGCCGTCGGGCGAGAAGTCGAAGTCGATCACGTCGCCTTTGCGGGCGGTGCCCATCTGCTCCATGGTCTGGCGTAGCTGGAGCATGCGGTCCGACAGGCGCAGCACCTGCATCTCGCTGTGATTTTCGCGGATGCCCTGGTTGAGCGCCTTGAAGAATGCCTCCGACCTTACCTCGCGCAGCGGCCGGATCTGCAGCCGCTTGGGGCCGGGCACACCCAGCACCACGGTGGCGTTGCGGGCTTTCTCCGGCAGGTAGAGCGCGGCCACGTAGCCCTTGATGACAAAGCCAGAGCGCAGGCCGGTGCCGTTGAGCTGCAATTCCTTGCCGCCCACGCGGGTTGCGTCGTCGATGCGCATGCCCTCGATCTCGCCGGCGCGCGCGTGCGGCGCCGGCAGGGCCAGCGCCGCGCCTGCGCACAGGACGAGCGCCAGCTGGCTTGCGCGATGGCGCAGCAGGGCGCGCGCGGACGGGGTACGACGGGGCAACATGAGGCGTGGACGGTACGACGGAACGTGCCATATTGGGCGAATTCTGGAACAATACCAATTGGTATCTGCCCTAGTCGGCACATGACGATGCCATCCTTCCGTCCCTTCCCATGGCCGGAACCTGGCCGCCACCGGCGCGGCGGCCATCACGAAAAATAAAACGAGACAATGTCTTTTGCCTTGCTGCTGGTGCCGGATTTCAGCCTCATCCTGATTGGCTGGCTGCTGGTGCGCTACACGTCGTTCGACCGCGCGTTCTGGTCCGGCGTCGAACGCCTTGTGTACTTCGTCCTCTTCCCGGCGCTGCTGCTGCAGTCCACCAACAGCGCCAAGTTCGACTTTTCGTCGACTTCGGCCATGCTCGGGCTGGCCGTGATGACCACTGCCTTCGGCATGGCTGGCGGATACGCGGCCAAGTGGGCGCTGCGGCCCGCGCCGGTCGACTTCGCCTCCGGCCTGCAGACCGCCTTCCGCTTCAATTCCTATATCGGGCTGGCGCTGGCCGCGCGCCTGGGCGGCAGCGAGGGCCTGGCCATGATGGCGGTGATCGTCGGCTGCACGGTGCCGCTGTGCAATGTGGTGGCGGTCTGGGCCCTGGCCCGTCACGGCGAGGCGCGCGTGTGGCGCGAAATCGCGCGCAACCCGCTGATCCTGGCCACCGCGGGCGGCTTGCTGACCAACCTGCTGGGCCTGCATCCGCCGGAGGTACTGGCGACGACGCTGACGCGGCTGGGCTCGGCATCGACCGCGCTGGGGCTGATCACGGTGGGCGCCGGGCTGCAGATGCGCGGCGCCTCCGGCGCGGTCGGGCCGATGGCGTGGTGGAGCGGGGTCAAGCTGCTGGCAATGCCGTGCTTTGCGTGGGCGGTGGGGCGGATGCTCCCGCTGACGGAGCTGCAGTCGCAGATCGTGGTGCTGTTCGCTTCGCTGCCGACGGCGTCGAGCGCCTATATCCTGGCCGTGCGCATGGGCGGCAACGGGCCGATGGTGGCGGCCACCATCTCCGTGATGACCATCGCCGCCATCGTCACGACGCCGTTCTGGCTGTCGCTGGTCAGTTAGCCGGCTCAATCCGCGATGCAGGCCGGCGCGTCGGCGCCCACATCCTGCGCCAGCGCCCAGCCGATATGCTCGCGCACCAGCGGGCTGGCGTCGGCCTGGCGCGCGCCGAGCGCGGCGCGGATGCGCGCGGCGAGGGCGGCGTCGCCGGTCTCGCAGGCTGCGCGAAGGCTGTTGCCCAGGCCCACCGCCAGGTTGCGCAGCCAGCGCTCGTGGCCGATGCGGCGGATCGGGCTGCCTTCGAGTCGCTGGTTGAACTCCGTTTCCGTCCAGCCGAACAGCGTGACCATGTCGGGCGCCCCGAAGCCATTGCGCACGTCGAAGTCAGGCAGCGTCGCGCGGTGGGCAAACTTGTTCCAGGGACAGGCCAGCTGGCAATCGTCGCACCCGTACACGCGGTTGCCCATGGGGGCGCGCAGCGGCTCGGGGATGGCGCCCTTGTGCTCGATCGTCAGGTAGGAAATGCAGCGGCGCGCGTCGAGCCGGTACGGTTCGAGGATGGCCTGGGTCGGGCAGATGTCGATGCAGCGGCGGCAACTGCCGCAATGGGGCTCCAGCGGCTGGTCGGCGGGAAAGGGCACGTCGACCAGGATCTCGCCGAGGAAGAACATCGAGCCGCCGTCCCGGTCCAGCAGCAGCGTATGCTTGCCGCGCCAGCCCAGTCCGCCCTGCGTGGCCAGCGCCACCTCCATGACCGGCGCGGAGTCGGTAAAGACCCGGTAGCCGAACGGGCCGATGGCGGCTTCGATGCGGCTGGCGAGCTGCTGCAGGCGGTTGCGCAGCACCTTGTGGTAGTCCCGGCCGCGCGCATAGAGCGAGATCACCGCGGTGGCGGGATCGTCCAGCCGGGCCAGTTCGTGGCCGCGCCAGTCGGCTTCGCCGGAAGCCGGCAGGTAAGGCATGCGCGCCACGATGGCGCGTACCGTGCCGGGCACGAGTTCGGCTGGGCGGGCGCGCCGCAGGCCGTGGTTGGCCATATAATCCATGTCGCCGTGGTAGCCCTGTGCCAGCCACGCCATCAACCCCGCTTCCGCCCGGCTCAGGTCGACTTCGGCGATGCTGACCGCGTCGAAGCCCAGTTCCGCGCCCCACGTCCGGATCGAGCGCGCCAGCGCATCCAGCCGCGCGGCGTCCGCACGGGCGCCGCCGCTGGCGGGAGGAGGTTGGGTGGCGGCTGGCGCCTGGGTTGCACGGTCGATCATTCCCGAATTGTACGCAATGCCCTTGCTCGAAGAACGCACCTTGATCCTGCCAGACGAAGCCGCCACCGCGCGGCTGGGCGCGGCACTGGCCGGCGCGGCGCGCGCGTTGCCGCCGCAGACCGTGCACCTGCAGCTGTCGGGCGATCTTGGCGCGGGCAAGACCACGCTGTCGCGCGCGATCCTGCGCGCGCTCGGCCATCAGGGCAAGGTCCGCAGCCCCACCTACACGCTGTGCGAGCCGTACGCGGTCACGCGCGCGGATGGCTCGCCGCTGACCGTCTACCACTTCGACCTGTACCGTTTCGCCGATCCGGAGGAATGGGCCGATGCCGGGTTCCGCGACTGTTTCGCCGAACCCGCCGTCAACCTGGTCGAGTGGCCGGAGAAAGCCGGCCGGCTGCTCGGGGAACCCGACCTTCACTTGTTGCTCCAATCGGACACAAGCGACGCCGACGATGCTGCGGAGCGTCGGATGGTTACGCTTCGTGCCTATACTCAGACTGGACTTACCCTGCTTTGCGCATGCTGATCAAGCGACTCGCTACCGACCGTCCCGATGAATTGTTGCTGGCCCGCCGTAAATGGCTGGCGCAGTGTCTCAAGGCCGGCGCCGGCAGCGTGGTGCTGACGCTGGCGGGGCCTCAGATCGCCTTCGGCGCCGGCATCGTGGCCGTGCGCGTCTGGCCCGCCGAGGAATACACCCGCGTCACCATCGAGTCCGATGCGCCGCTGGCCGCCGTGCACCAGATGGTCCACGGCCCCGACCGCCTGGTGGTGGACATCGATGGCCTGGACCTGTCGCCTACGCTGCGCGAACTGGTGGCCAAGGTCACCTCCAATGACCCCTATATCCAGACCGTGCGCGTCGGGCAGAACCGCCCGCGCGTGGTGCGGCTGGTGTTCGACCTGAAGGAAGACGTCTCGCCGCAGGTGTTTACGCTGGCGCCGATCGGCAGCTACCGCAACCGCCTGGTGTTCGATCTCTACCCGGTCAACCCGCCCGATCCGCTGTGGAAGCTGGTGCGCGACACCGAGGACAAGCAGCGCCGCTTTGCCGCGACGCCGCCGCCGGCGGGCGCCGATGGTGTGTCCGGCGCGCCCGCCACGGGCGAGGAAGATGCCATCGGCGCGCTGGTGCGCAAGTTCGACGACAAGGGCGCCAATCCGGTGCCGGCCCTGCCGCCGATGGCGGCGAACCGGCCCAGGCCGCAGGCGCCCGCCACACCGCCCACGGCAGGCGCGCCGCCCGTGCCGCCGCTGGCGCAGAACAATGCGCCGCCCGCGCTGCCGGCCAACAATGCGCCGGCCGACCGGCCCTTCAAGATGCGCCGCCTGCTGACGGTGGCGATCGACCCGGGCCACGGCGGCGAAGACCCCGGCGCCACCGGCGCGTCCGGTTCGCGCGAGAAGGACGTGGTGCTGCAGATCGCGCACCGCCTGCGCGCCAAGATCGACGCGCAGCCCAATATGCGGGCCATGATGACGCGCGACGCCGATTTCTTCGTGCCGCTGAACGTGCGCGTGCAGAAGGCGCGCCGCGTGCAGGCCGACCTGTTCGTGTCGATCCACGCCGATGCCTTCCTGTCGCCGGAAGCCAAGGGGGCCTCCGTGTTCGCGCTGTCCGAGCGCGGCGCGTCGAGCAGCGCGGCACGCTGGATGGCCAACAAGGAGAACGCCTCCGATCTGATCGGCGGCGCCAACATGGGCAACAAGGATGCCCAGGTCGCGCGCGTGCTGCTGGACCTGTCCACCACCGCGCAGATCAACGACAGCCTGCAGGTGGGCAAGGCGGTGCTCGCGGAAATCGGCGGCATCAACAGGCTGCACAAGGGCAGCGTGGAGCAGGCGGGCTTTGCCGTGCTGAAGGCACCGGACATTCCCTCGATCCTGGTCGAGACCGCCTTCATCAGCAACCCCGAAGAGGAGCGCAAGCTCAACGACGAGAACCACCAGGAGCAGCTGGCCAACGCCATCCTGCGCGGCATCCGCAATTACTTCGCGCGCAATCCGCCTCTGTCGAAGAATCCGTCGGTGTAGGGCGGGGAGCCGCCGGAAGGCAGCCAGAAAGCAAAATGGCCGGCATCCGCCGGCCATTTTGCCTTGTGCGCGAAGACTCTTGTGCGCGAAGACTCTTGTGCGCGAAGACTCTTGTGCGCGAAGACTCTTGTGCGCGAAGACTTACGCGCGTGCGGTGGCGCCATCGGGGAGCGCGTCGCGGTTGGCGTAGCGCGAGGCGATCACCGAGCAGACGATCAGCTGCAACTGGTGGTAGACCATCAGCGGCAGCACCAGCAGGCCCAGCGCCGGATGGCCGGCGAACAGGATCTTGGCCATCGGGATGCCGTTGGCCAGGCTCTTCTTGGAGCCGCAGAACACCGCGGTGATCTCGTCTTCCACCGAGAAGCCCAGGCGGCGCGCGGTGAAGGTGGTGGTGGCCAGGATCACCAGCAGCAGCACGGCGGCCAGGACCATCACCGCGCCGATGGTTTCCCAGTTGTACTTGCGCCACAGGCCGGCGGCGGTGGCGTCGCAGAACGAGGAATAGACGATCAGCACGATCACGCCGCGGTCGATCTTGTTGGTGACCTGCTTCTTCTTGGCCAGCCAGCTGGCGATCAGCGGGCGGGCCGCCTGGCCCAGTGCGAACGGCAGCAGCAGTTGCAGCGCCACGCCCATCAGCGCCTTGCCCAGCGGCATGGAGGCGCCGCTGGCGCTGATCACCAGGCCCATCAGCAGCGGGGTGGCGGCCATGCCGATCAGGCCGGAGATGGTGGCGTTGAAAATGGCGCCGGGCACGTTGCCGCGCGCCATCGATGTCATCGCCACCGAGGACGATACCGTCGACGGCAGCGCGCACAGGTAGAACACGCCCAGCAGCAGCTCGGCGGGCAGCATATGGCGCAGGCCGAACATCAGCGCCAGCCCGACCACCGGGAAGACGATATAGGTGAAGGTCTGCACGAACGCATGCAGGCGCCAGTGACGCGCGCCGGCCACCAGCTTGTCGCGCGACAGCGCCGCGCCGTGCAGGAAGAACACCAGCGCCACGCCCAGATTGGTGACAAGGCCCAGGTGCAGCGGACCGTCGCCGGTGCCGAGCTGGGGCGCCAGCAGCGCGATGCCGATGGCGGTGAGCATGATCAGGACGAAACCGTCGATCAGGTCGTAGATTTTCTTGAAGGGTGAGAGGATGGCGGACATGACAGCAGTGTTGGATAAGGGTTTCGCCTAGTATTGGACGCCACCGCAGCCTAGAATGCAAATTCATTTATCGCATTCATTGATCTCATAAACGCATGAATTACACATTGCGCCAGTTGCGGGTGTTCCTCGCCGTGGTCGGGCACGGCAGCTTCAGCCGTGCCGCTGATGCCGTGGGGCTGACCCAGCCCGCCGTCAGCCGGGGCGTGGCTGAGCTGGAAGAAGCACTTGGCGTGCGCTTGCTCGACCGGACCACGCGCGAAGTGGTGGTGACCGAGGCGGGCCAGGCGCTGGCGCCGGCCATCGAGCGCCTGCTAGGCCAGCTCGACGACACACTGGAAGAAACACGCCAGCTGGGGGAGCGCTATCGCGGGCGGGTCGTGATTGCCAGCGCACCCACGATCTCGGCGCGCCTGATGCCGCTTTACGTCTCCGCCTGCGCGCGCCAGTACCCGGACATCCGCCTGAGCGTGCGCGATAACGTGCAGGCCGACGGGCTCGAGCAGATCCGTGCCGGCGCGGTGGATTTCGGCGTGCTGATCGACCCGCTGGCGCGCGAGGGGCTGACCATCGCGCCGCTGGCCACCGACCCGTTCTGCTTCGTCTGCCGGCGCGACCATCCGCTGGCCAGCGCGGAGTCGGTGCCCTGGAGCGCGCTGGACGGCATGCCGCTGGTCCTGCTGGATTTCGCCTCGGGCAGCCGGCCGCTGATCGACCGCATCTTCGCCAGCCACGGCGTGGCGCCGAGCGTGGTGCAGGAGCTGGGGCATTCGGCCAGCGTGTTCGGCATGGTCGAGGCCGGCATCGGCGCCTCGGTGCTGCCGTCGTTCTCGCTGCCGCTGCCGGCGGCGTCGCCGCTGGTGTGGCGCCCGCTCACGCCGCGCGAGGAGCGGCGCATCGTCATGGTGTGCCGCGAGGACCGCTCGCTGTCGCCCTCCGCGGCGGCGGTCTGGCAGATGGTGCAGAGCCTGCCGCTGCCGGCCGAGCCCGCCATGCCGTAGGCTGGTTGGGCCCGGCCGGCGTTCAGGCGCGCGTCGCCGTCACCATCACGGCCTCCAGCGCAAAACTGCCGTCAGCCTGCACAAGATAGTGGTCGCGGACTTCCGCCGGCGCCAGCTGCCACAGGTGCCGGATGGCCGCCACCGCCACCTCGGGCGTGCGCATGCGCTGCACCCAGCTGGCGAATTCCAGTTCGATCCGCCACACCGGCGACACGCTGGCCGCGAAGCCGGCGGTCGCCAGCATCGCCAGCCAGGCGCGGCCGGTGTAGTCGCGGATATGGGAAGGATCGCGCAACAGTTCCACCGACTGCAGCCAGGTGTCGAGCAAGGGATCCTCGGCGCCGGCGATATCGATCAGCACGACCCTGCCGCCGGGCTTGAGCACCCGGTGCATCTCGGCCAGCGCCGCCGGCACGTCGCGCCAGTGGTGGGCGCTCATGCGCGAGATCACGGCGTCGAAGCTGGCATCCTCGAACGGCAGCGATTCCGCCGCACCCTGGCGCGTGACGATATTGCCCAGGCCCTTGTCGCGCGCGGCGGCTTCCACCACCGCCAGCATCTCGGCCGAGAGATCGTAAGCCGTCACTTCGGCGGCGGCGCCCGCCGCGGCAAAGCTGGCGTGGCCGGCGCCACAACCCAGGTCGAGCACGCGCGCCGCGGGGATGTCCGCCAGCGCCCGCGCCAGCTGCTGCAGGTCCGCGCCCTGGGCGTGGACCGCGCTGGTGAGGTAGGCGCTGGCGGTCGCGCCGAACTGGGCGGCGACAAGGTCTTGTTGTTGCATGGGGTTCTCCTGGCGGCGCTGGCCGCTGGTGGGTTCTGGTGACCGGGGACCGGGAATCTGGAGGCCACCCGGCGGGACTTGCCCTTCAGGTGGCTTCGACGTACTGTAGCAGGCTGTTTTCCCGGTACAAGTCACCGATTTATCCTGGTATAAAACGCACCAGCTTCTACTGGATACCGACCAGGGCCTGCCCCGACGACCTGATGAACGACACCACGCCACTTGCAGAAGCCGCTGCCCCGAATGACGCCGCCAGTGAGCGCGAGCTAACCCGCGAAGCCGTGCTCGGGCGTTTCCTGCGTGCGCACCGCGAGCGGCTGGCACCGTCCGAAGTCGGCCTGGCCCCGGGCCGGCGGCGGCGCACGCCGGGCTTGCGCAGGGAAGAGCTGGCGCAACTGGCGGGGCTGAGCGCCACCTGGGTGACATGGCTGGAGCAGGGGCGCCCGGTAGCGCTGTCCGCGCGTGCGCTGGACGGCCTGGCGGGCGCGCTGCGGCTGTCGCGTGCCGAACGTGCCTATCTGTTCGAGCTGGCCGGCCGCCGCGACCCGATGCAGGCACAGGACACGCACGTGCCGGCGACCGTGATGGCGAGCGTGGAAGCGATCAGCGGCCCGGCCTACCTGCTGGACCGGCAGTGGAACGCACTGGTGTGGAATGCCGCGGCGGCGGACCTGTTCGTGGGATGGCTGGACGACGCCAGCAGTGAGCGCAACCTGTTGCGCAGCATGTTCCTGTCGCCGGGGCTGCAGGCGCTGGTGGAAGACTGGCCGCACCGGGCGGCCCGGCTGGTGGCGGAATTCCGCGCCCACAGCATCCGCCATGCCGAAGATCCACCCACGCGGGCGCTGGTCGAGGGCCTGCTGGCCGAAAGCCCGGCCTTTCGCGCGGACTGGGTCTCGCAGGATGTGGAGGAGCGGCAGGGCGGCCGCCGCGGTTTCCTCCATCCGCGGCGCGGCTTGCTGCATTTCGAGCAGCTCACGCTGGTGCCGGCCGCCGCGCCGGGATTGACGCTAGTGATGCTGATGCCGGCGCACAGCGCCGGCTGAACTTACTTCGGCTGCATGCGGATGGCGCCGTCGAGCCGGATCACCTCGCCGTTGAGCATGGTGTTGCCGAGGATGGCGCCGACCATCTTGGCGTACTCGGCCGGGCGGCCCAGGCGCGGCGGGAACGGTACCATCTTGCCGAGCGCGTCCTGCACTTCCTGCGGCATGCCCAGCAGCATCGGCGTCTCGAAGAGGCCGGGCGCGATGGTCATGCAGCGCACGCCGTCGCGCGACAGGTCGCGCGCGATGGCCAGGGTCATGGCCACCACGCCGCCCTTGGAGGCGGCGTAGGCGGCCTGGCCGATCTGGCCGTCGAAGGCCGCCACCGAGGCGGTATTGACGATCACGCCGCGCTCGCCTTCGGCGTCGGGCGTGTTCTGCACCATGGCCGCGGCAGCCAGCCGGATCATGTTGAAGGTGCCGATCAGGTTGACGCGGATGGTCTTGTCGAAGGCGTCGAGCGGGTGGGGGCCGTTCTTGCCGACCGTCTTGTTGGCGGTGGCGATGCCGGCGCAGTTGACCAGCCCGGCCAGGCGGCCGAGCGCGGTGGCGGCGGCCACCACGGCCTGTCCATCGGCCTCGCTGGTGACGTCGCAGCGCACGAAGCGCCCGCCAAGCTCGGTGGCCAGCGCCGCGCCGGCGGCTTCGTTGAGGTCGGCGATCACGACCTTGCCGCCGGCCGCGGCCAGCATGCGGGCGCTGCCTTCGCCCAGGCCCGACGCGCCGCCGGTGACGATGAATACGTTGTCGCGGATTTCCATGCCTGTCTCTCTCCTTCGATCTCGGGGTTCGGAATTTGCAATGCCGTTGGATCGGCATGTTGGCATAACGTTTACGTAAACGTCAATCGAGAGTCAGCGATGGTCGTCCCGCCGGCATCGCCGGCATCGCCCGCACGCCGGCGCCGCAAATGAAAAAGGCAGCCCGAAGGCTGCCTTTTCCCGGTGGCGCGGCGCGGGCGCCGCTGCTGCCGCTTACTTCAGTGCGTCGAACACGCGCGCGGTGATGTCGTCCACGCTGCCCACGCCCGCGATCTTGCGATACTGCGGCGGCGCGACCTTGGCGGTGCCATCGCCCTCGGCGGCCCACTTGGAGTAGTAGTCCACCAGCGGACGGGTCTGCTGCGAGTAGACGTCCAGGCGTTTCTTGACGGTCTCTTCCTTGTCGTCGTCGCGCTGGATCAGCGGCTCGCCGGTGACATCGTCGAGGCCTTCGGCCTTGGGCGGGTTGTACTTGACGTGATAGGTACGGCCCGAGGCTACGTGTGCCCGGCGGCCGCTCATGCGCTCGATGATGGCGTCGAACGGCACGTCGATCTCCAGCACGTAGTCGATCGCCACGCCCGCTTCCTTCATGGCTTCGGCCTGGGGAATGGTGCGCGGGAAACCGTCGAACAGGTAGCCACCCTTGCAGTCGGCCGCCTGCAGGCGATCCCTGACCAGGCCGATGATGATGTCGTCAGACACCAGGCCACCTGCGTCCATCACCTTCTTGGCTGCCACGCCGAGCGGCGTGCCTGCCTTCACCGCCGCGCGCAGCATGTCGCCGGTGGAGATTTGCGGGATGCCGAACTTCTCGCAGATGAACTGGGCTTGCGTGCCTTTGCCGGCGCCGGGCGCGCCCAACAGGATCAAACGCATTTACGGGTCCTCAGAGTTTTGAATCTGGTAAGGCGGGGGATAGAAGGAGGGTAACGCCGAAACTTGACGCGAGGCTTACCGCGCCGCAAGTGCGGCACGCCTCGGATCGGAGTCTGGTCTGTTGACGGCCGGTACGCTGTTGGCCGCTACCGATGGCGGCGGACGGGTACCGGACGGGCTCGCTCTTTCATCTCCCACCGAGCCTTGGCCGGGCGCCTGGCGCCCGACGGCTCTGTATCGTCGAGCATTATGCCATGAGGCGGCGCGAAAACGGCCTGCAGCCGTGGTGAGAACTGTCATGACACTTGTGCCGGTGATGCCGTGCCGGTATCGGCGGCGGGCGGTCCGGCCCGCTCGGATGTGACTTCAGGGACCTTCCTGCGCCATCGACTGTGCCCACAGCGCGCGCACGCGCTCCAGGTCGGCCTGCGTATCGACACCCGGCGCGGGCGCGGCGGCGGTCTGCAGCACGCCGATGCGCTCGCCATGCCACATCGCGCGCAGCTGCTCGAGCGCCTCGGCCTGTTCCAGCGGCGCCGCCGCCAGCGTGGGGAAGCGCCGCAGGAAGCCGGCGCGGTAGGCGTACAGGCCGATGTGACGCAGCACCGGCATGCCCGGCAGCGCCACCTGGGCCGTGGCGGCGGCCTGCGCGGGGACACCGGCCCAGGCATCGCGCGCCCAGGGAATCGGCGCCCGCGAGAAATACAGCGCGCGTCCGGCGGCGTCGCACACCACCTTCACCACATTGGGATTGAAGACTTCGGCAATCTCGCCGATCGGATGGGCGGCGGTGGCGATGGCGCAATCGGCATGGTGCGCCAGGTGCAGCGCCACTTCGTCGATCAGGCCCGGCTCGATCAGCGGCTCGTCGCCTTGCACGTTGACCACGATGGCGTCATCGGCCAGGCCCAGCAGCGTGGCCACTTCGGCCAGGCGGTCGGTGCCGGACGGATGGTCGGAGCGTGTCAGCAAGGCCTCGATGCCATGCGCGGCGCAGGCGGCCGCCACTTCAGGCGCATCGGTGGCCACCACCGTACGCGCGGCGGAGCTCGCGTGGGCGCGTTCGGCCACGCGTACGATCATGGGCCTGCCGCCGATATCGGCCAGCGGCTTGTTGGGCAGCCGGGTCGAGGCCAGGCGGGCCGGAATGACGACAGTGAAGGCGGGCAGGGACATGGCGCGTGCTTGGCGTGCTTGGATGGCGTTCGATGGGCGTTCGATGCTTATTCGGGCGAGACCAGCCGGCCCGGCACGGTCTGGCGGGCCTCGTCGGCCAGCATCACGGGAATGCCGTCGCGGATCGGGTAGGCCAGCTTGTCGACCTGGCAGATCAGCTCCTGGGCGGCGCGGTCGTGTTCCAGCTTGCTCTTGCAGAGCGGGCAGACCAGGATTTCAAGCAGCCGGTTGTCCATCTCGTGTTTCCTTGGTGTGGCCTGCGGCGGCCGCTGCACCTGCCGCGCCGGAGGCGGACTGGGCATGCGCGGCGACAGCGCGGCGAATTTTGTCGATCAGGCCCGCGTCGATCACGGGCGTGGTGGGAACGACCCAGATCCGCGGATCGAGCGGGTCGCTGAGGCGCTCGCATTTTACGGCATCCTTCTCCGTGATCAGGATGGCGTCAGCCGCGCGCGCGACGGGATCGTCGGCGAAAGGGTCCTCGGCGAAGTCGTAATGGTCCGGCAGCGGCATGGTGTCCGGCTGCAGGCCGGCCGCGCGCAGGCTGGCGAAGAAGCGCTCCGGGTTGCCGATGCCGGCCGCGGCCAGCACGCGCTGCCCGGCGAACGCGGACAGCGGACGCGCCATGGTCGGGTCGGCCAGCTGCCAGGCTTCGTCCAGCTCCAGGCGCATGCCGTAGACCTCTGGCCGGGCCGGGCTGGCACGGAATTCCGGGTCATTGATCAGGGTGGCGTCGCGACGGCGCGACAGCGGCTCGCGCAGCGGGCCCGCCGGCAACAGGAAGCCGTTGCCGCCCATGCGCGCGTCGAACATCACGATCTCGAAGTCGCGCTGCAGCCGGTAGTGCTGCAGGCCGTCGTCGAGCAGCAGCACATTGACGCCGGGATGGGACACCAGCATGGTCTGGGCGCATAGCGCGCGGTCCGGGAAGACCCATACCGGCACATCGGCGGCGCGCGCGATCAGCAGCGGCTCGTCGCCGACGTCCTTGGCCTGCGAGGTCGGCTTGACCCGGCGCGGATGCCTGAGCTTGACGCCGTAGCCGCGCGAGACCACGCCCGGGCGCAGGCCGGCCTCAGCCAGCGCATGGGCCAGGGCGATCACGGCGGGGGTCTTGCCGGTGCCGCCCACCGTGACATTGCCGACCACCACCACCGGCATGGGCAGTCGCGTGGAGCGGTACCAGCCGCGCCGGTAGGCCAGGCGGCGCCAGCCGCTGACCAGGCCGAACACCCACGACAGGGGCAGCATCAGCCAGGCGAACCAGCCACGGCGCTGCCACTGGGCGGTCACGAAGTCGGCTAGGGCGTGGCGGGGAGCGGGCATGTGGCGTCGGGAAAGGACGGGCGGTAACGGTGAAAGGGGGGGCGCGAAAGAGAGCGCGGCATAACGCGGCACTCCGGGCGGGCCGCGGCGCGCAGCGTGTCGCGCCCGGCTTATCCAACCATTATGGGCACCTTGAGGCGCCCACGGCAAGGCCGGGGTTTGCCGGCCTTCGCGCAGCGCCGGCCCGGCGCCGGCTCAGCGCGCCTGCGAACTCTGCGTGGCGAAGGTCAGGCGCGACAGGCCGGCCAGGCGCGCGGCTTCCATGACATTGATCACCGACTGGTGGCTGGCCTGCGCGTCGGCATTGACGATCAGCACGGGCGGCTGGCCGCTGCCGGTACCTGCCACCTCGCGCAGGCGCGCGGCGAGGCTGGTCACGTCCTGCTGGTCCATGACCTGCTTGTTGATGGCGTAGACGCCCTTGGCCGATACCGTCACCACGATCTCGCCCGGGCGCTGCTGGGCCTTCTCGGCATCCGCGGTGGGCAACTGGACCTGGAGTTCGGTGTAGCGCGAATAGGTGGTCGTGATCATCAGGAAGATCAGGATCACGAGCAGGACGTCGATCAGCGGGATCAGGTTGATCTCGGGTTCTTCGCGCCTCTGGCGGGAACGGAAGTGCATGGCGGTCAGTAGCGCATTAGGCCCGGCGCTGCGGCAGGATGGCATCCAGGAACGCCGTGGCGCGGAATTCCAGCTCGGCCACGTAGTCGTCCACGCGGCGGCGGAAATAGCGCCAGAAGATCAGCGCGGGAATCGCGATGATCAGGCCGAAGGCGGTGTTGTAGAGCGCCACCGAGATGCCGTGCGCGAGCTGTTCTGGGCTGGCGCCGGAGCCGCCCTGGCTGCCAAAGATCTCGATCATGCCGATCACGGTGCCCAGCAGGCCCATCAGCGGCGCCACCGAGGCGATGGTGCCGAGCGCATTCAGGTAGCGCTCCAGCTCGTGCGCTACCGCGCGGCCGGCTTCTTCCACCACTTCCTTGGCAGCGTCGCGCGAGGTATGGGGCTGCAGCACGACGTGGCGCAGGCCCGCCGCCAGCACGCGGCCCAGTGGCGAATTCTGTTCGAGCGTGCTTACCACCTCGGGCGTGGCGCGGCGCTGGTGCGCCACCGTCAGCGCCTCCTCATACAGCCTGGGCGGCAGCACCTTGCTGCGCTTGAGGCTGAGGAACCGTTCGACGACCAGCGCCAGGGCGATGACCGAGGCGATCAACAAGGGCCAGATCGGCCAGCCGGCCGCTTGAATGATGGAAAACACGTGGAACCCCGAAATTCGACGGCTTGTTTGCAGGCCAGCCGCTGCAGCCGTACGCGCGCTGGCTCTGTTGGAAAAAATCAGGCGCCACTCTAACCCGCGGCGGCGTGGCGCGGCAAGACGCTGGACCGTGGTGTATCGGCGGCGCATCGCCGCAGCCTGGCGTCGCCCGGCGGGATGTCCACATCCAGGCGGGACAGTGCTGTGGATGGATTGTGGACAGCTGCCTGACAAGCCTGTCAGGTTATTGATTCAAAAGGAAAAATCCCTGGCAGCCTAAAAAACAGGCAGCCAGGTTGTGATGCGGACCTCCTTCCACGAGATGGAAACCGGCGGCGGTGGGGTTTACGGATGTCCACATAAAAGCAGGACAGGATTGTGGACCGGTTGTGGACAGCTGCCTGGAAACGACCCTAAGTCATTGAATGGAAAACCTATTTTATGTGCTGCTCAAATAATGTGCAGTGGGGGCCAGACAGGGCGGATAAGGGTCGTCGCGGGCACGAATCGCAAAAAAATCACCCATGTCTCTCATTTTCCACATTCGGCCGGGACAGGCTTGTGGACGGGTTGTGGAAAACTGGCTGGAAAACAGGATAAGTCATTGATTACAAATAAAACTAACTTTCCTGATTAAAAATTGGGCAGGGGGCGAAAAGCCTGCGGTTTCGTGACAGATTCGTGTCGGGCGACGTTTGTGATGCCGGGAGCCTTTTCCACGGCGACGCGACTGCTTTTCCGGATTGCCCACAGGCGCGTGGCCCCCGGCGGCAAAGTAATCCACAGGCAGGAGCCACACATTCAGGTTGTCCAGAGTTCCTGTGGATAACTTTGTGAACAAGCCGGGGGTGCAGCCGGTAAGTCGTTGACGCATAAGGGGTTTGCTTACATTGCCTAAAAAATAAGACGGAAGAAACCACATAAGAATCAAAGGCTTGTGTCAAGTCATGCGGCTTTGCGGGTCGCAGGGCCTCCTTGCACCAAGAGGCTTGACAGACCGGTTATGCTGTGGACATGTCAATTCCACGCCGCTTGCGCGGCCGCGCCGCATGCCCGAACCGCTGAACTTTTCGCGTGAATCACAGCCCATGGCACCCGGTGGYGGGCGCGAAGCCATTCCCGTCGGCGAGCTCAACCATGCCATCGCGCAGGTGCTCGAGCGCAACTTTCCGCTGACCTGGGTAAGGGGCGAAATCTCCAATTTCACGCGTGCTGCGAGCGGGCACTGGTACTTTTCGCTCAAGGACGCGCGCGCCCAGATCCGCTGCGTGATGTTCCGGGGGCGCAATCAGCATGTGGACTTTGCGCCGCGCGAAGGCGAGGCGGTGGAAGTGCGCGCGCTGGTGTCGATGTACGAGGCACGCGGCGAACTCCAGCTCGGCGTGGAGGCCATGCGCCGCGCCGGCATCGGCAATCTGTACGAAGCGTTCCTGCGCCTGAAGGAAAAGCTCTCGCAGGCCGGGCTGTTCGCGCCGGAACGCAAGCGTGCCGTGCCCGCCCACCCGCGCACCATCGGCGTGGTCACTTCGCTGCAGGCGGCGGCACTGCGCGACGTGCTCAGCACGTTGCGCCGGCGCGCGCCGCACGTGCCGGTGGTGGTCTATCCGGTGCCGGTGCAAGGCGCGGGCGCCGCCGACAAGATCGCCTCGATGATCGATCTGGCCAGCGCGCGCAATGAGTGCGATGTGCTGATCCTGTGCCGTGGCGGCGGCAGCATCGAAGACCTGTGGTCGTTCAACGAGGAAAGCGTGGCGCAGGCCATCGCGCGCTGCGCCGTGCCGCTGGTGTCGGGTGTCGGCCATGAGACCGATTTCACCATTGCCGATTTCGTGGCCGATGTGCGCGCCCCCACCCCCACCGGTGCCGCCGAGCTGGTCAGCCCGGACCGGGCCCACATGCTGATGCAGGCCATGCGCGCACGCCACGCACTGGCCCAGTGCATGCAGCGCCAGCTCGACCGCCGCGCCCAGAACCTGGACTGGCTGGCGCGCCGCCTGCGCAGCCCCCAGGCGCAACTGCAGGAGCGCCGCTCGCAGGTCGACAACCTCATGCGGCACCTGCGCAGTGCGCTGCGCGATACCGTGGCTGCCCAGCGTCACCGGCAGCAGGTGCTGGCCATGCGCTGGGCCGCCGGTCGCCCCGATCTGGCGCTGGCCCAGGCGGAGCTGCGCCGTGCCGCGCTGCGCATGCGCGACGCCACCCAGCGCCAGCACGAGCGCGCCGGCCAACGCTGGCAGCGCGCCGCCGGCGCGCTGGAGCTGCTGGCGCCGCAACGCACGCTGGAACGCGGCTACGCCGTGCTCATCGACCAGCGCGGGCGCGCGCTGCGCTCACCGTCCGAGCTGCGCGCCGGCAGCACCATCGAAGTCCACCTGGCCGAGGGCGTGGCCGACGCCGCCATCGCCAGCGTGCAGCCGCGGCTGGCAGATCTGTAGGCGCGCCGCGGGCGTCGGCGAGGCACCGACAGCAAGCGCATATCGATGAACCTAATATGATCGAGGGGGCTTTGTTTTCCGCGTTTGCGCGGGTCTGGCAAGTCCCCTACAATCGACAATTCCTGAGAATTACTGATCTTCAACCCCACAGAGACAGAACAATGGAACATACTCTCCCCCCGCTGCCCTACGCGCATGATGCGCTCGCTCCGCACATCTCCAAGGAGACCCTGGAGTTCCACCATGACAAGCACCACCAGACCTACGTCACCAACCTGAACAACCTGATCAAGGGCACCGAGTTCGAGAACTCGTCCCTCGAGGAAATCGTCAAGAAGTCCTCCGGCGGCATCTTCAACAACGCCGCGCAGGTGTGGAACCACACCTTCTACTGGGACTCGCTCAAGCCCAACGGCGGCGGCCAGCCGACCGGCGCACTGGCCGATGCCATCAACGCCAAGTTCGGCTCGTTCGACAAGTTCAAGGAAGAGTTCACCAAGACCGCAGTCGGCACCTTCGGTTCGGGCTGGGCCTGGCTGGTGAAGAAGGCCGACGGTTCGCTGGACCTGGTCTCGACCTCCAACGCTGCCACGCCGCTGACCACCGACGCCAAGCCGCTGCTGACCTGCGACGTGTGGGAACACGCTTACTACATCGACTACCGCAATGCCCGTCCGAAGTACGTCGAGGCATTCTGGAACGTCGTGAACTGGGACTTCGCCGGCCAGAATTTCGCTGGCTGAGCGCGCGTTTGCGCGTGACTGCGGTGCGACAAGGCAATCCGGCAAGCGGCGAGACCGTTTGCCAGAAGCCGGACTAGACGGCGCGCCGCAGTCTGAAGCCTGGCGCAGGTAGTACAAGGAAGAGGGCCCTCCATTGCGAGGGCCTTCTTTTTGCCCGCCGTCGACGATGGCCGGCTACGGCCTCCCGGCGGCCCGCTGCTGCGGCCTGGCGGCGGCAGCGCTCGCGCAGGCCGCGCTGACTGTGCTGAATGCGTTCCGTCCCGCGTAGCTCGCCAGCTCGCCGAGCTCCGCCTCGATGCGCAGAATCCGGTTGTACTTCGCCACCCGGTCCGACCGGCAGAGCGAGCCGGTCTTGATCTGCGTTGCCGACGTTCCCACGGCAATGTCGGCAATGGTGGTGTCTTCCGTTTCCCCCGAGCGGTGGGATACCACCGCCGTGTATCCGGCTGCCGTCGCCATCGAGATCGCCGCGAGCGTTTCGGTCAGCGTGCCAATCTGATTGGGCTTGATCAGGATGGAGTTGGCAATGCCCTCGCGGATCCCGCGCTCCAGGGTAGCGGTGCTGGTGACGAACAGGTCGTCGCCCACCAGTTGCAGGCGCTGGCCCAGCGCCTGCGTCAGCAGCTTCCAGCCGGCCCAATCGTCCTCGGCCATACCGTCTTCGATGGTGACGATGGGATAGGCCTTCGCCAGCGAGCCCAGGTAGTCGCAAAAGCCCGCCGCGTCGAAATGCTTGCCTTCGGATGCCAGGCTGTAGACGCCATTCTCGTACAGCTCCGAACTGGCCACATCCAGGCCGAGCACGATATCCGTTCCCGCGCGATAGCCGGCGAGATCGATGGCGGCGAGGATGGCCTCGAGCGCGGCTTCGTTCGATGGCAGGTCCGGCGCGAATCCGCCTTCGTCGCCCACTGCCGTGGCAAGCCCGCGCTTGCGCAGCACGCTTTTGAGCGCGTGGAATACTTCGGCCCCCCACTGCACGGCCTGTGCGAACGAGACGGCACCTACCGGCAGGATCATGAACTCCTGGATGTCGACGTTGTTGTCGGCATGGGCGCCGCCGTTGATGACGTTCATCATCGGCACCGGCAGGACAAAGCGTGCCGGGTTGCCGAAGCGCCGGTACTGCGGCACGCCCTCGGACGCCGCCGCGGCGCGCGCGGTGGCCAGCGACACGGCGAGCAGCGCGTTGGCGCCCAGCCGCGATTTGGCCGGCGTGTCGTCGGCCTGCAGCAGCAGGCCGTCCACCGCGGACTGGTCGGCGGCGTCGCACCCGACCAGCATGGCGCTCAGTTCGTGGTTGACGTGCGCCACGGCGCGCAGCACGCCCTTGCCGCCGTAGCGGGCCGGGTCATTGTCGCGCAGCTCCAGCGCTTCGCGGCTGCCGGTGGATGCGCCGGAAGGGGAGGCGGCGTAGCCGCAAGCGCCGTCGGACAGCGTGACCTCTGCGGCCACGGTGGGGTTGCCGCGGGAGTCGAGAACCTCGAAGCCGCGGATCGAACGAATAGCAGTCATGGTGTCGCCCTTGTTTCAGTGAAGTCGTTGACGGTGCCAGTCAGGCGGCGGGCTGGCCGACCGTGGCGATGCGCAGCAGGTTGGTGGTGCCGGGCGTGCCGAACGGCATGCCGGCCGAGATCACGATCACCTGACCGGGCTTTGCAAAGCCCTCCTGCTCCGCGGTGTCGCACGCATAGGTGGTCATCTCCGTGACGCTCTCCACCTCGTGGATCACCACCGCATGCACGCCCCACACCAGCGCCATGGCGCGCGCGGCATGCAGGCTCGGCGTCATGCCGATGATGGGCGCTTCGGGCCGCTCGCGCGACATGCGCATCGCGGAGTATCCCGAACTGGTGTACGCCACGGTGGTGGCCACGTGCAGGAGCCCCGCCACGCGCCGCATGGCGCTGCCGATGGCATTGGCGATATCCGGCGTCGGCGGCGTCTGCGAGGCCTCCATGAACTCCCGGTAGTAGGGGTCGGCCTCGGTCTGCACGATGATGCTGTTCATCATCTGCACGGCTTCCACCGGATACCTGCCTGAGGCCGATTCGGCGGACAGCATCACCGCGTCGGCGCCGTCGTAGATGGCGGTTGCCACATCGGAGGCCTCGGCGCGGGTGGGCACCGGCGAGCTCACCATCGACTCCAGCATCTGCGTGGCCACGATGACGGGCTTGCCGGCGCGGCGGCAAGCCTGCACGATGCGCTTCTGGATCGCCGGCACCTGCTCGGCGGGCAGTTCCACGCCGAGATCGCCGCGCGCCACCATCACCGCATCGGTCTCGGCCACGATCGCCTGCAGCTCGGCGATGGCAGCGGGCTTCTCCAGCTTGGCGACGATGCCGGCGCGTCCCCCGACGATCTGCTTGATCTCGCGGATATCCTCCGCGCGCTGGACGAAGGACAAGGCGATCCAGTCCACGCCCAGCGACAGCCCGTAGTCCAGGTCTTCCCTGTCCTTGGCCGTCAGCGCCGACAGCGGCAGCACCACGCCGGGCACGTTGACGCCCTTGCGATCGGATAGCAGGCCGCCGTCGATCACCTCGGTCTGCGCGAAATCGGGGCCAAAGGCCTTGACGCGCAGGCGCAGCTTGCCGTCGTCGAGCAGGAGGTCGGTGTCGGCCTGCAGCGCGGCGAAGATCTCGGGATGCGGCAGGGCCACGCGGGTGGCGTCGCCGGGACGGTCCCGGTCCATGTCGAGCCGGAACGACTGACCCGCCACCAGCGTCACCGGGCCATCGCCGAATTGCCCCACGCGCAGCTTCGGGCCCTGCAGGTCGAGCAGCACGCCGATCGGCCGGCCCAGCTCCGTCTCAAGGTCGCGGATCAGCGCGAGCCTCGCCTTGTGGTCGGCGTGCGTGCCGTGGCTGAAGTTCAGCCGGAACACATCGGCACCGGCCTGGAACAGGCGGCGCAGCGTKGCGGCATCGCYGCTSGCSGGGCCGAYGGTGGCGACAATCTTGGCRTTKCGRGTRCGGCGCATGATCTAGCATCCTTTCCCGGCCGCTGCGCAGATCAGCAGGGCACGGAAGTCGTTGACGTTGGTAAGCGTGGGGCCCGTGACGATGGCGTCGCCCAGGGACCCGAAGAGGGTGTGTCCGTCGTTGTTGGCAAGATAGGCGCGCGGCGCCATGCCGCTGGCCCAGGCCCGCGCGAGCGTGGTGGGATCGGCGTAGGCCCCGGCGATTTCCTCGATGCCATCCACGCCGTCGGTATCGGCGGCCAGCGCATGCACGCCGGCGTGACCGTCGAGCGCAATCGCCAGGGACAGCAGGAACTCCACATTGCGCCCGCCGCGGCCACTGCCCTTGACCGTGACGGTGGTCTCGCCGCCAGACAGCAGCACGCAGGGAAGCTCGAACGGGGGCGTGCCGTGCGCGGCCTGGAAGGCGATGCCGGCCATCACCTTGCCGACATCGGCCGCCTCGCCTTCGATGCGGTCGCCCAGCACATAGGGCTGGATGCCGGCTGCCTGCGCGGCCCGCGCGGCGGCCGCCAGGGATCTCGCGGGCGTGGCGATGGTGCGCACCGCGCTGCGTGCCAGGCGCGCATCGCCCGGCTTGATGGATTCTCCGGCACCGGACACCAGCAGCCGTTGCGCACCCGCCGGCAACGCAATGCGGTAGCGCTGCACGATCTCCAGCGCATCCTGGCAGGTGGTGGCGTCGCCAACGGTGGGGCCGGAGGCGATATTCACGGGATCGTCGCCAGGCACGTCCGAGATCAGCAACGTGACCACGCGCGCCGGATGGCACGCCGCCGCCAGCCGGCCGCCCTTGATGGCGGAGAGGTGCCGGCGCACGCAATTCATCTCGGAGATGGTGGCGCCGCTGGCCAGCAGCGCCTGGCTGACCGCGCGCTTGTCCGCCAGGCTCATGCCGGGCGGCGGCAGGCTGAGCAGCGATGAGCCGCCGCCCGAGATCAGGCAGATGACCAGGTCGTCGGCGCACAGTCCCGCGACCAGTTCCAGCATGCGTGCCGCCGCGCGCTCGCCGGCGGCATCGGGCACGGGATGCGCCGCCTCCACGACCTCGATGCGCGAGGTGGGCACGGCATGGCCGTAGCGTGTCACGACCAGCCCGCTCAGCGGGCCCGGCCAGGCCTGCTCCAGCGCATGCGCCATGCTCGCGGCAGCCTTGCCGGCACCGACCACCAGGGTGCGGCCGGCCGGTGGCTCGGGCAGCGCGCGCGCCAGGCAGTCGCGCGGATCCGCCGCGGACACGGCTGCCCGAAACAGCGACTCGAGAAATGCGCGGGGATTTTCGATGGTGGGAGAGGTCACGATGAGCTACCTGTTTCTCATGTAGTTGTGCTGCTCTTGCGCTGCCGTTGTGCTGCCGTTGTGCTGCCGTTGCGCAGAGGGCGAAGACTAGGCGCTCTTGCGTGCGCCGGCGGCAAAGCCCGGCTGCAAGGGCCGCTCGGGCAGCACTTGCGCGACCTCGTCCTCATAGAGCTGTTCGAGGTTCTCGGGGTCGACCTCGCCGTCGAGCACGCGCCTGACGCGATCCTCGTCGAGCGCCCCCACCCACTTGGCGATTGCCATGGTGGCGACGGCGTTGCCGATGGTGTTGGTGATGGCCCGTGCCTCGGACATGAAGCGGTCCACGCCAAGCAGCAGCACCATGCCGGCCACCGGGATCTTGCCCAGCGAAGCGAGCGTTGCCGCCAGGGTGATGAAGCCCGAGCCGGTGATGCCGGCAGAGCCCTTCGAGGTCAGCAGCAGCACGCCCAGCACCACGAACTGGTCTGTCAGGGTCAGCGGTGTATTGGTTGCCTGGGCGATGAAGATGGCAGCCATGGTGTAGTAGATGCATTGGCCGTCGGGATTGAAGGTAAGGCCGGCAGGCACCACCAGGCCGACGACCGGCTTCGAGACGCCTGCGTTCTCGAGCTTGCGCATCAACTGGGGAATCACCGACTCCGACGAACTGGTGCCCAGCACGGTGAGGATCTCGTCCTTGATGTACTTCAGGAACTTGAGCAGGCTGAAGCCGCAGGCGCGGCAGATGGTGCCCAGCACCACCAGCACGAACAGCGCGCAGGTGCCATACATGGTGGCCACCAGCTTGCCGAGCGACGCGATGGAGCCGAAGCCGTATTTGCCCACCGTGAACGACATGGCGCCGAACGCGGCAACCGGCGCGAAGCGCATGATCATGCCAACCACTGCGAACATGGCATTGGCGAACGAATCCAGCGCTGCCACGAACGGCTTGCCGCGCTCGCCCAGGTGCGCCAGTGCCACGCCCATGAAGACCGAGAACACCAGGATCTGCAGAATGTCGTTCTTGGCCAGCGCGTCGGCGATGCTCAGGGGCACCAGGTTGAGCAGGAAGTCCATCACGCCTTCGTGCTTCACCTGCGCGGTATAGGCGGCAATGCTCTTGGTATCGAGCGTCGCGGGATCGACATTCATGCCGTGCCCCGGCTGCACCACGTTGACGACAATGACGCCGAGCAGCAGCGCAAACGTGGACAGCACCTCGAAGTACAGCATGGCACGCCAGCCCACGCGGCCGAGGTCCTTCATGCTTTCCATCTTGGCGATGCCAAGCACGACGGTGGCAAAGATGATCGGCGCGAACACCATCTTGATCAGACGGATGAAGATGTCGCCGAGCGGCTTGAGCTCGCTGCCGACCTGCGGCAGGAAGACGCCGAGCAGGATGCCTGTCGCCACCGCGATCAGCACCTGGACATACAGTGAGCCAATGAGTCGCCTTTTCATGATGTCTCCTGCGGCGACGCACTTGCTGCAGACGCCAGTTTTGCCTTTGTCAACCGGATGCGGCCACCGTCTCGGCGGTGGCCGTGATTGCCGCTCAATCCATGCTTACCTGCGCGTCCTTGACGAGCTTGCCGAAGCGGGTGACTTCTTCCCTGATCTGCGCCGTCATCTGGGGCGGGGTGTTGCCCACCGGCTCGGCGCCGATGGCTGCGAGCTGCTGCCTGACATCGGGACGGGCCAGCGCCTTGATGATCTCCGCGCTGAGGCGGTTGACGATCTCGGGCGGCGTGCCGGCGGGCGCCAGGATGCCGAACCAGGAGGCGATGTCGAAGCCGGGCAGGCCGGCTTCGGCCAGCGTGGGCACATCCGGCAGCGCCGATGAGCGCCTGGCCGTGGCAACGGCCAGCGGCTTGAGCTTGCCCGCCTTGATGTAGGGCAAGGCCGAAGACATCGTGTCGAACATCATCGAAACCTGCCCGCCCATCAGGTCGGTGATGGCCGGCGCGCTGCCCTTGTACGGAACGTGGACGATGCTGGTGCCGGTCTGCGCCTTGAATTGCTCGCCGATCAGGTGGTGGGCCGTGCCGTTGCCATTCGAGGCATAGGTGAGCTTGCCCGGGTTTGCCTTGGCATAGGCCACCAGTTCCTGCACGTTCCTGGCGGGAAACCCCGGGCTGACCACCAGCACGTTGGGCACGATGGCCACCACCGAGATCGGGGTCAGGTCTTTCTGGAAATCGTAGGAGAGCTTTTTGTAGACGTTGGGCGCGATGGTGTGGTGTACCGCGCCCATCAGCAGCGTGTAGCCATCCGCCGGCGACTTGGCGACGGCGTCCGCGCCGATGGTGGCGCCGGCGCCCGGGCGGTTCTCGATGACCACGGGCTGGCCGAGTGCCTGGGTAAGCCGCTGGCCCACGGCGCGGGCAAGCACGTCGGTGGTGCCGCCCGGCGGGAACGGCACCACGAGGCGGATCGGCTTGGTGGGATAGGTCTGCGCGAGCGCGGTGCCGGCGGCGAGCGCGAGTGCGAACGCGGTCACCGCAGTCCGGATGGCGGATTGCATGCTTGTCTCCTGTCTTGGTATCTTTGCCGGCCCATCGCGGGCCGGCCCGGTGCGGGGCACCTGTACCGGTGCTGTCCCGCCTGCCTCGGGGGCTGCGCGGCGAACCGCGCCTTGCCTTCGTCCTGCCGTATGGCTCAGGCTGCTTGCCTGACCTGGCTTGCCAGCACCTTGCAGACCGCATCGGTGACCGACGCAGTGGTGGCATTGCCGCCCAGGTCGGGCGTGAACACGCCATCCGCCGTGATCTGCTCGATGGCGGCCATCAGCCGGTCGGCCGCGGCCTTCTCGCCGAGGTGCTCCAGCATCATGGCGGCGGTCCAGAAGGTGGCGATGGGATTGGCCACCCCCTTGCCGGTGATGTCGAAGGCCGAACCGTGGATGGGTTCGAACATCGACGGGAACACGCGCTCCGGATTCAGGTTGGCGGTCGGGGCGATACCCAGGCTGCCGGACAAGGCGGCGGCCAGGTCGGAGAGAATGTCGGCGTGCAGGTTGGTGGCAACCACCACGTCGAGCGTATGGGGCTTGAGCACCATGCGCGTGGTGACGGCGTCGACCAGTTCGCGGTCGGTCTTGACGTCCGGATAGTCCTTGGCGACTTCGTAGAAGATCTCGTCCCACATCACCATGCCGAAGCGCTGCGCGTTCGACTTGGTCACCAGGGTCAGGTGCTTGCGAGGACGCTTGCGCGCCAGCTCGAAGGCAAAGCGGTGGATGCGCTCGACGCCGGCGCGGGTGAACACGGCCGTTTCCGTGCCGGTTTCGATCGGCAGGCCGCGGTGGGTACGGCCGCCGTTGCCCGCGTACTCGCCCTCCGAGTTCTCGCGGATGATGACCCAGTCAATGTCCTTGCCGTTGGCCAGCGGGCTCTTGACGCCCGGCAGCACGCGCGCCGGGCGCACGTTGGCGTACTGGTCGAAGCCCTGCGCGATCGGTAGCCGCAGGCCCCACAGCGATACGTGGTCGGGCACGTTGAGCGCACCGACGGCGCCGAAGAAAATCGCGTCGAACTGTTTCAGGCGCTCCAGCCCGCCCTCGGGGATGTAGTGGCCCTGCTCCAGGTAGTAGTCCGAGCTCCAGGGGAAATGCTCTACGCTCAGCTTGAAGCCGCCGTCCTGGGCCGCCAGGGCATCCAGCACCTGCAGGCCGGCAGAGATGACTTCCGGGCCGATGCCATCACCGGGGATGGCTGCAATCTTGTATTCGCGCATGGCGATGCTCCTCTCGTTGGTTTCACACTGCGAAGGCCTTTCAACCGGCATGGTGTCGTTGCCTTGCGTGACCTAACTATCGGTGAAAACTGGAGGAGTAAAATGAACTGGAATTCAAACTAATATTAACTTGAGGTTGAAAATGGGCCAGCCTTCCGAACTTGCCTTCTTCGCCGGCCTGGTCAAGGCCGGGAGCCTCTCGGCGGCGGCTCGCGAGCAGGATGTCACGCCGGCGGCGGTCAGCAAACGGCTGGCCCAGCTGGAGAGCCGGCTTGGCGTGCGCCTCTTGAACCGCACGACGAGGCGCATCGGCCTGACGGCGGAAGGCGAGGTTTATCTCGAGCACGCGCGCCGGCTGCTGGCCGAGATCGAAGACCTCGACCAGCTGATCTCCAGCAGCCATGTATCGCCGCGCGGGACATTGCGCGTCAATGCACCGCTGGGCTTCGGACGGACCTATATCGCTCCCGCCATCTCGGCCTTCGTCAAGCAGCACCGGCAGATGGAAGTCCAGCTTCATCTCACGGACAGGCCCATGAACCTGGGGGACGAAGGTTTCGACGTGGGGATCCGCTTCGGCGAGATCCCGGATACCCGCCTGATGGCGCGCAAGATTGCCGACAACCGCCGGCTCGTCTGTGCCGCGCCCTCGTACCTGAAGGCGCACGGCATTCCTGCCACGCCGCAGGATCTGTCGCAGCACCAGTGCATCGTGCTGCGGCAGAACGAATCGGCCTATGGCATCTGGCGCTTCACCAGGGGCAAGAAGACCGAAAGCGTCAAGGTGCGAGGCGCGCTGAGCAGCAATGACGGCGAAGTGACGCTCACCTGGGGCCTGGACGGCCAGGGCATCCTGCAGCGCGCCGAATGGGACCTTGCCAAATACCTGCGCAGCGGACGCCTGGTCTTGCTGCTCGAAGACTACGCACTGCCGCCGGCGGATATCTTCGCGGTCTTTCCCGAGCGGCTGAACCTGTCCGCCAAGGTGCGGGCGTTCCTGGATTTCCTGGTCGCCCACTTCGAGGGAAAACTGCTGAAGGCGCGCGGGGCGGGGTCGCCCTGGTAAGGGAAGACCAGGGGCATGGGACAGAAGAATATCGCCTTGAGCCGGCGCGGCCGCACACCCGCGACCGCGGCCGCTCAGCGGTGCCGGCGGGGCCGCCAGGGTTGTGCAGCCAGCCGGGCCGCCCGGGTGACGATCGGGCCCTACTTGATCAGCGCCAGCACGTCGCGGAAGCGCGGATGCCGGCTGGTGCGCAACCATTCGAAGCCCACCATCTCCACCGTCACGGCACTCGCGCCTGCCTCGCGCAGGCGTTCGACGGCGGCACGGTGGCTGGCTTGCTGGCGCGAGCCGCTTGCGTCGATCACAAGGTTGACGTCGTAGCCGTGCCGCAGCAGGCCCATGGCAGTCTGCAGCACGCACACATGGGCTTCGCAGCCTGCCACTACCAGCGTCTTGCGCCCGGCGGGCAGGGCCTCGACCAGGCCGCCTTCGCAGGCATCGAAATGGTCCTTGGCGATGGTCCGGTCGCATAGCTGCCGGATCTCGGGGAGATTCTCGCCGAGGCTCGCCGGACTTTGCTCGGTGCCGATCACGGGCACGCCAAGGATGCGCGCGATGCTGGCGAGCCGCACGCTTTCCCTGACCACGCGCTCGGCCTGGTGGATCGCCGGCATCAGCCGCGCCTGCAGGTCCACCAGGACCAGTACGGAACCTTCCGCATTCAATAGCACATCGGTCTCCATCGGTAAGCCTCCCGGGGGCGCGGGTGGCACGCCCGCCTCCCAATTTAAGCGCTGTCCAGGCCAGTTTCAAGCAGGCGACGGCAGCCGCGCGGCCATCAGGCGAACATGTCGATGCCTTGCACCAGGCGCCTGGCCAGCCGCGGCTGGCGGAACTGGTCGAGCCACCATTGCAGCGCGCGGCCTTCGTGGTCGCCGCGCCAGGCCACATAGAGCGTATTCGGCTCGCGCGGATCGGCGGTGCGCTTCTCGACCAGTTCACCGCGCTTGAGCAGCGACGCCACCCGGTGGCGCGGCAGCCAGCCCACGCCAAGCCCCTCGCGCTGCGCCAGGATCTTGGCGCGCATGCTCGGCACGGCCAGCGAAGCCTGTCCGCCAACCAGCCCGTAGGCGCGCCCGGCCGAGGCGCGCGATGAATCCGCCACCACCACCGCGCGGTGCGCGGAAACCAGATCGCGCGTGAGCGGGCCTGCCACGCTGGCCAGCGGGTGGCGCGGCGCGACGGCGAACACCCATTCCACCACGCCCAGCTCGAACCAGCGCAGGCCGGGAATGGCGGGCGGCTCGTTGGTTGCGCCCACGATCACATCGGCGCGGCCATCGCGCAGGGCTTCCCAGGTGCCGCTCAGCACTTCGTGCGTCAGGCGGATCGCCACGCCCGACTTGAGGGCGTCGAAGCCGCGGATCACCGGCATCAGCGATTCGAACTCCATGACCTCGTCGGTGACGATCCACAGGCGGTCTTCCCAGCCGCTGGCGACCTGCCGCACGCGCTGCGTCATGCGCGACACATCCTGCATCAGCCGCGCCGCCTCGTCGGCCAGCAAATGTCCAGCGGGGGTCAGCTGCAGGCGGTAGCGCCGGCGGTCGAACAGCAGCGCGTCGAAGCGGCCCTCCAGCTGCCGCGCGGCATGCGAGACCGTGGAGGGTGCCTTGCCCAGGCGCGCGGCCGCGCGCGAGAGGCTGCCGCTGGCGCGGATGGCCTCGAGCAGGGCCAGTTCATCTTCCGACAACATGTTCAACTCCGTCGAACGAGTTCATCGGGGAAATCGTACGGCAAAAGCGCGGCGGGGGTGCAATATTSCCCTCACATTGATGCACTGTCTTTCCCTGAAACCCTTTGTCTAGTGCGCCGTCGGCCAGGAAACGAGTTCCGGCCAAGGCACCGTACCGCGGAGAAAAATCATGGCCCTGTTCCACCGCCTGGCGCGATATGCCGGCGCCGCCGCGTTTGCCCTCGCCACGCTGGCGCCGCTCGCCACCCAGGCGCACGCCGCCCAGGGCGCCGGCGACACCTCCGCCGCCTCCGCCGCCATCCGGCAGCATGACGTCACCGCCAACGGCGTTTCGCTGCACTACATGCAGGCCGGCAGCGGCGACGGCACGCCGGTGATACTGCTGCACGGCTACGCGGAGACCAGTCATATGTGGCTGCCGCTGATGTCGCGGCTGGCCGGCAAGCGCGTCGTCATCGCGCCCGACCTGCGCGGCGCGGGCGCGTCCGGCATCACGCCGGCGGGCTATGAGAAGAAGGCGCTGGCGCAGGATATCCATGCCCTGGTGCAGGCGCTCGGCTACCGCAAGGTCAATGTCATCGGCCACGATATCGGCCTGATGGTGGCCTACGCCTATGCTGCGCAATACCCCGGCGAAGTCGAGAGCGTGACGCTGATGGATGCCTTCCTGCCCGGCGTGGGCGACTGGCAGAAGGTCTGGCTGCTGCGCGACAAATGGCACTTCAACTTCTACGGCGACACGCCCGAGAAGCTGGTGCAAGGCCGCGAGCGTATCTACTTCGAACATTTCTGGAACGATTTCGCGGCCGATCCGGCGCGTGCGATGTCGGAAGCCGACCGCCAGCGCTATGCCGCCGCCTTCGCGCGTCCTGGCCGGATGCRCGCCGGCTTCGAGTTCTTCCGTGCCTTCCCGCAGGATGCGAAGGACTTCGCCGAACTCGCCCGGCGACCGCTGCCAATGCCCATGCTGGTGCTGGCCGGCGAGAAGGCCTCGGGCAATTTCCTGATCGACCAGGCGCGGCTGGTGGCCACCAATGTGCAGGGCGTGATCGTCAAGGGCTCTGGCCACTGGCTGATGGAAGAGGCGCCCGGCCAGACCATTCCGGCCATCGTCGACTTCATCAACGCACAGGCAGGGAATCAAGCCTCGTCAGCGCAATAATGCAACAAGGCAACAACGCGGCGATGCCTGTGCGCGGCGCCGCACCGAAGGAGTAAGACATGGGACTGCTCGTCAACGGCAAGTGGGAAGACCGCTGGTACGACACCAAATCCACGGGCGGCCGCTTCGTCCGCAAGGACGCCGCCTTCCGCAACTGGGTGACGGCCGACGGCGCCGCGGGCCCCAGCGGCCGCGGCGGCTTCAAGGCGGAAGCCGGCCGCTATCATCTGTACGTGAGCCTGGCCTGCCCGTGGGCGCACCGCACGCTGATCCTGCGTGCGCTCAAGGGGCTGGAAGACATGGTCAGCGTCTCCACGGTGCACTGGCTGATGCGCAACGAGGGCTGGACCTTCGCGCCGGGCCCGGGCGTGGTGCCGGACAGCGTCAACGACGCGCGCCTGCTGCATGAGGTCTATACCGCCGCCGACCCGGGCCACACGGGCCGCGTCACCGTGCCGGTGCTGTGGGACAAGCGGCAGGGAACCATTGTCAGCAATGAGTCCTCCGAGATCATCCGCATGTTCAACACGGCGTTCGACGGCATCGGCGCACGTGCCGGCGACTACTACCCGGCGGCGCTGCGCGCCGGCATCGACGAAGTCAACGCCCGGGTCTACGACACCGTCAACAACGGCGTCTACAAGTCCGGCTTCGCCACCACGCAGCAAGCATACGAAGAGGCCGTGGCGCCGTTGTTCGACACGCTCGACTGGCTCGAAGCCCGCCTCGCGGACCGCCGCTTCCTCATGGGCGACCAGCTCACCGAGGCCGACATCCGCCTGTTCACCACGCTGGTGCGCTTCGACGCGGTCTATGTGGGGCACTTCAAGTGCAACCTGCGCCGTATCGCGGACTACCCGAACCTGTCGGCCTACACGCGCGATATCTACCAGCTGCCCGGCGTCGCGCCGACCGTGAATATCGAGCACATCAAGCGGCACTACTACGAGAGTCATCTCTCGATCAATCCGAGCGGCGTGGTGCCCGCCGGCCCGGTGCTGGACTTCACTTCGCCGCCAGCACGCGCCTGACCGCAGGAAAACCCGCGTCCGCCCGGCCCGGACGCGAGCCGGCCAGGCAATTCCGCCTTGGCCGTGGATCGTCTCGCCCATCCTCCAGGAAAACATCATGCTCAAGTTCTACGACGTGGAGTTCGTCTGGGCGGACCAGCAGATCTCGGCGCAGTTGCGCTCGACCATGCTGCGCGATCCCGAGGGCAACCTCGTCCATATCTTCGGCCCGGGCGCGACGAAGGGCTGAGCGGCGCGCGGCAGATGCCGCGGCTTTCCGCTACGATGCCCGGGTCCGGAACTGGCCCGCCCGCGTGGGCGTCCGCGCTTGTTCGATTCATCTTCTTTCGTCGGGATCCCCTGTCATGCGTTTGCACCGCCACTTCCGCCTTACCCTGCTCGCCGCTGCGTGCGTTGCCGCTCCGGCGGCCGTGCTGGCCGCCGACGACGGCCCGGCCTACGGCCCCGAGCTGCAGGGCTTCGACTATCCCGCCCCGGTCCAGCAGTTCAGCTTCACCTCGCAGGGGGAGGCCATGCACATGGCCTACATGGACATCAAGCCGGCCCGGCCCAACGGACGCACCGCGGTGCTGCTGCACGGCAAGAACTTCTGCGCCGCGACCTGGGAGGGCAGCATCAAGGCGCTGAGCGCGGCGGGATACCGCGTGGTGGCGCCGGACCAGATCGGCTTCTGCAAGTCCAGCAAGCCGGCGCGCTACCAGTACACGTTCCAGCAACTGGCGCGCAACACGCACGCCTTGCTCGAGTCGATCGGGGTCGACCAGGCGGTGGTGATCGGCCATTCCACCGGCGGCATGCTGGCGATGCGCTACGCGCTGATGTATCCGCAGCAGACCACGCAACTCGCGCTGGTCAATCCGATCGGCCTGGAAGACTGGAAGGCCAAGGGCGTGCCTTCGCTGTCGGTCGACCAGTGGTATGCGCGCGAACTGGCCACCAATGCCGACAAGATCCGCAGCTATGAGCAGGCGACCTACTACGTGGGCACCTGGCGCCAGGACTACGAGCCCTGGGTGCAGATGCTGGCCGGCATGAACCGCGGCCCGGGCAAGCAGCAGGTGGCATGGAATTCCGCGCTGATCTACGACATGATCTTCACGCAGCCGGTGGTCTATGAGCTGGGCGCGCTGAAGACGCCGACCCTGCTGCTGATCGGCGACAAGGACACCACTGCGATCGCCAAGGATGCGGCGGCGCCCGAGGTCCGCGCCAAGGTGGGCAACTATGCCGAGCTGGGCAAGCTGACTGCCGCCACGCTGCCCAACGCCAGGCTGGTGGAGTTCCCCGAGCTGGGGCATGCGCCGCAGATGCAGGACCCGCAAGCCTTCCACAAGGCGCTGCTAGACGGGCTGGCGGCGCTGCCGGCGAGCCGCTGATCGCCGTCTTTGGTGCCTCGGTGCCTTGCCGCGCTGCGCGATGCTGCTGCCTGACAGTGAGCGCGCGGGCCGCTCACGCCGCCAGCAGCCTGATGGCCCTGGTCAGCGTCTGCCGTGATCTGGCATAGGCGGCCCACGGGTCGGCGCGCTGCGCGCCGATCCGCTCGTGGAGACTGGCGATATTCCATTGCGCGCCCGAGGTGATTTCGTCGAGCTCGTCCCACGCCAACGGAACCGAAACGCCGAGTCCCGGCCGCGCCCGCGCCGAGTAGGCTGCGACCGTGGTGGCGCCGAAGCCGTTGCGCAGGTAATCGATGAAGATCTTGCCGACGCGGTTGCGCGGCCCGCTCCTGGCGACGAAGCGCTGCGGCACGGTCGCCGTCATGTGCAGCACGAGCTGATGCGAGAAGTCCTTCACGGTCTCCCAGTCGAGCCGCGCGGCGATCGGCAGCACCACGTGCAGGCCCTTGCCGCCGCTGGTCTTGAGAAACGCGGACAGGCCCAGTTCGTCGAGCACCGCTTTCATCATGGCGGCGCCCTCGCGTACATGGCCGAACGGCACGCCTTCGCCGGGGTCCAGGTCGAAGATCACGCGGTCCGGCTTGCCGATCGCGCGCTTGTTCGCGTTCCACGTATGGAGCTCGATCACGTTGAACTGCGCCGCGGCCACGATGCCGGCTTCTGACGCGATCTCGAGCAGCGGCGGGTGGGTGGGCCAGAGCGCGGGATCGAGCGTGTTGATGCCCGGCATGCGCAAGCTGTCGCCGTGCTTCTGGAAAAAGAGCTCGCCGCCGATGCCCGCGGGCCCGCGCACCAGCGCCACCGGCCGGCCGCGCAGGTGCGGCAGCAGAAGCGGCGCGATGGCTTCGTAGTACGCCACGAGGTGGCCCTTGGTCAGGCCGGTGGCGGGGTCGATGACGCGATCGGCATGGCTCACCCGCACGCCGGCACCGGCGCCTGCGGTGGCAGCGCTGGCGGTCCTGGCTGCAGCCTTCGTCGCGCTTTTCTTCGGGGTCCTCCCGGCGTGCGTCTCCGAGTCCGTCTCCGAGTCCGTCTTCGAATCTGTCTCCATCTCCATGTTCCTGGCCTTGCCGGCGTCCTTGCTGCTGCGCGTCGTTCCGGGCTTGCGCGCCGGCGTGGCAGCCATCGCGTGGTCCTCTCTGGTGTCCGTTGCACGTTCCACCGAGATGGCCGAGGCCGGCTTGTCGGAGCGCAGGCCGTGGAAAACCGCATGCCGCACGCGCCCCTCCCGGGTCCAGTTGCCGAACGCGATCTCGGCCACCAGCCTGGGCTTGACCCAGTGCGCCTGCATCCTGCCCGGCGGCGTGTCCTGCATGCTGTCCATCGGCGAGGCATCCTGGCGCAGTGGTTCGAGCTTGCGCTGCAGCGAAGCCAGCGTCTGTGTGTCGAAGCCGGTGCCGACCTTGCCGGCGTAGCGCAGGCGGCCGCGCTCGTCATGCACGCCAAGCAGCAGGGCGCCGATACCCTGGCGCGAGCCGGCAGGGTCGGTATAGCCGACCACCACGAACTCCTGGCGGCGGGTGCATTTGAGCTTGATCCACGTGGGCGAGCGCGCGGATACGTAGGGCGCGTCTGCGCGCTTGCCGATCACGCCCTCGAAGCGGAGCTTGCAGACCGCACGCAGCAGCTCGGCGGGCCCGGCGTCGAAGCTTTCGCTGAAGCGCAGGCGGCTCGACGTGCCTGCCGCGAGCGCGTGCCGCAGCATGTCGCGGCGAGCGGCCAGCGGCACCTTGCGCAGGTCGAAGCCGTTGCAGTACGGCAGGTCGAAGACGTAGTACTGGACATCTTCCACCTGCGCGCTTTCGAAGGCGTTCTGCAAGGCCTGGAAATCCGTCCTGCCTTGCTTGTCGGCGATCACGATCTCGCCGTCGAGCCAGCCCGAGTGCAGGCCGAGCGCGGCCACGGCGCGGGCCAGGCTGCGCAGGCGCGAGGTCCAGTCGTTGCCATTGCGCGTGAACAGGCGCACGTCCTTGCCGTCGACGCGCGCAAGCAGGCGGTAGCCGTCGAACTTGACCTCGTACAGCCAGTCCTGGTGCGCCGGCGGCGCCTGTTCGACCAGCGAGGCAAGCTGCGGCGCCAGCATGAGCGGCAGGCCGGCGGCCTTCGCGCCGGCAGGCATATCGTCGGCGGCGGGCGCCTGAGCGGTTTTCCGCGTGCCTTTCGCCGCGGCTCTTGCCGCGGGCTTCGCCGCCGCCTTCTTGCCGGACAAGACGCTGTCGGGCATCGCCGCCACGACGTCGAAGGCCGACGCCGCGCGTGCTTCTTCGTCGCGCTCCTTAATAAGCAGCCAGGCCGGCCTGGCGGTGTCCTGGTCCCGGCCGTGCATGCGTACCAGGGTCCAGTGCCCGTGCAGCTTCTCGCCCTGCAGCGCGAACTTGAGCTTGCCATCGCGATATCCCGCCAGCGGATCGCCAACCGGCTCCCAGGTGCCGCGGTCCCACACGATGACGGTACCTGCGCCATATTGCCCCGGCGCGATGACGCCCTCGAACGAACCGTAGTCGAGCGGGTGGTCCTCCACCTGTACCGCCATGCGCTTGTCGGCGGGATCGAGRCTCGGCCCCTTCGGCACCGCCCAGCTCTTGAGGGTGCCGTCCAGTTCCAGGCGCAAGTCGTAGTGCAGGCGCCTGGCGGCGTGCTTCTGGATCACGAAGGACAGCCCGGCGGCGTGCTTGCGCGAGGCGCGCCCCCTGGGCTCGCTGGTGACGGTGAAATCGCGCTTCTGGCGGTACTTGTCCAGTTGGCTCGGCATCTTGCGCACCCCGCTGCAAAAGGAGGACGGACCAGGGATAGGAGCGGCTATCGGTATGCGCCGGCAGGAAGCGTGCCCGCCGCCGGCGGGCGAGGCGGAGGGAACGACAGGCGCAGGGAACGATTCCTGCATTGGCATCGTACGCCGCCGCCGGCCGCCGTGTATGGCACGCCGGCGTCCCGCCGCGGCGCTGGCACCGCACGCCGGTCTCGTTTTCCTTGTATTTTTTTCCAGCCCCATGCCGGATAAGTTTTGTAGAAATTTCAAACGATTCGCGCCAGATGCCTTGTCGAGGCGGGGCCGATATGTCGGTCACCTGCTGTGCGTGGCGGTTGCCGTACTTGCCACCGGCGTGCGTGCGGCGGACGCCGAAGACGCAAGCCAGCCTGGCGCAGCCCCGGCGCCTCCCGCGGCCCTGCCGGCTCAGCCGGTCCAGCCGGTCCAGCCGGTCCAGCCGGTCCAGCCGGCGAACTGCGGCGACCTGCTGAGCATCGTGCGAGACAGTCTCGACAAGGAAACCGAAGTGGCTTGTGCGCACGCCAGGGCCGCCTGCGGCGAGCGCAAGCGTCCGCTGCTGGGCATCACCGCCTATATCCGCAAGCGCGCCGCAGACGGCGGTGACGATTGCGACACGTTGCTGGAGGTCAACCGGCGCCTGCGCGCGCTGCCGCCGAAGCAGGAGCGTGGCGAGACCCGGTGAGGCCCGGTGAGGCCCGCTGCCGCGGGGAGCATGTGGGGCGGGGCAGGCAGCCGCGCGCAATCCGCTTGCGTGCCTGCCGGGGCGCGCCGTGGTGGTGCTACCATTCGCGCTGATTGCTGGCCCCGGCATGCCGCCGGGGCGGCGAAACGCATTTCTTGCAGGAGAATCCGGATGGACCCGACCGTAGTAATCAGCACTTTCGAACGCATTGCCACTGATGAAACGGTCGAGTTGTCGGTCGACGACGCCGTGGCAGGGCTGGCCGCGCTGCTGGCCAGCGAACCGTTTTCCGATGCCGCGCGCGCATTGCTCGAGAAAGTCGGGGCCACCCTATACCGCGTCGGGCTGGACGGCTACGACGACTGAGCGCATCCGGACCGCGGCCGGGGTGACCAGAGCGCGGTCCCCGGCATACTTTTTCTATCGCATCGTTGACATCGTGGGTGCGTCCCTGTATAAACGCTGATGCAGGTCTTTCAAGCGGTTACTCCGATGTTATGGATCGTCCCCTCCAAGCGGCGATTCAATTGCTCCATGTTCCTTCCTTGATCGTCGTGCCTGGTGAGCATCAGGCTCATTCAGAACTTTTAAGGTTTAAAGGATATCCAGCATGGAAACCGGTACCGTCAAGTGGTTCAATGATTCCAAGGGCTTCGGCTTCATCACCCCGGACGCAGGCGGCAACGACCTGTTCGCTCACTTCTCGGAAATTCAAGGCAGCGGCTTCAAGTCCCTGCAAGAAGGCCAGAAGGTCCGTTACGTAGCCGGCGTTGGCCAAAAGGGCCCGGCAGCGACCAAGATCGAGCCGATCTGATCGCCCGAGTCGCTTCGTGAAAAAACCCCGCATTGCGGGGTTTTTTTACGTCTGCAGGCCGCTCGCGCGGCAGCAAATAAATGGCGAGCGGCCCGGGTGATAGGAGTACAGTGAGAAACATCAAAATGCGGAGCGGATCATGGATACCAACCCGATTGCCAGCTATAAGGGATACGACCTGTACCCGCTCGTATATAAGCATGCGGTGGTGCGCAACTGGCCAGAACGCAGGCCAGACCGGACTTTTGACGCCGCCGTGGTGATCTGCCGCGAGGGCGGCGAGCCCAGCGGCGGGCATGCGCTCACGTTCCGCCTCGACAGCACGCAGTGGGACAACGTGGGCGCGGCGCGGCGCGGGGTACTGCGCTACGCCGAAGACATCATCAACGGCGCGGTTCCCGGGCAATCCGTGGTATCGCTCTGACACCTGGCCAGGGCTGCCGCATGGGCCGCAGCCATCCCCGGTAACATGGTGGACCGGTAGGTGATGTGGTTCGTGCCGCTGGTCTGTCTGCCTGTCAATCCGGCCGCGTGTGCCGCGGCCTCGCAAGCGCATACACCATGAACAAGGTTGCCTTACCGTCCAACTTCCTGTGCACTCTGCCTGGCCAGGGCAAGGGAATCGCCTACCACGTTGCCGTGAGCTTCGTCGACGCCAGCCGTCCGAACGGCGTGCGCTTCACCAGTTTCGTCGGCGAGGGCAGGCGCTCGTTCGGCGTACAGGCCAGCGAGGAGACCGCGCTGGCCGGCACTGTTGCCGACAACTCCGAAGCCCTCTGCCGCCTGGCGATCGGGCAGGTAATCCGCGACAACCTCTACGACAAGGCCGGCGAAGGCGACTACGTGCTGGACCTGCAGGCGCAGCCATGGGAAGGCGAGTTGCGCCCGGTAGGCTCCCGTGTCGCCGCCGGCGTGCCGCGCATGCGCTTCCCCGGATAGCTGGTACGGACTGGCCGCGGGGCGGTCGCCCCGCGGTGCATTGCCGCGCTACTTGCCTTCGTCCGGCACGTTGTAGTTCTGCTGCAGGGAATTCGTGAAGGCCTGGATCTTCTCCAGGCAGGCCTTGCTGTTCGCGCCTTCCATGGTGGACACGGTCCAGTTGCAGCCGTTCGTGTCGGGAGCGTGCCATGCCACGTCGCCGAAACAGGTGCCGGCGCATTCCGGGTACTTCAGTTGCTCCGCGCGAATCATCGCGCGCAGTTCCGCCTTGTGCTTGATCTGTCTGGACATCGTCGTCTCCCGTGCCGGCGTTTTCCTGGGCAGCATACGCCGTTTGTTCTCGAATGTGCGATTTGTTTTGCGCGACGGCACACCCATGGCGCGCCGCGCGAAATATCACTATGGGTGCGCGTTAGCGCCTATGCTGGCAGCAGGGGGAAAGTGCCGGCGCACCGGCGCTGCGCTGCGATACTGCGGGGGGACGAGATGCGGCGAGACATGTCTTTCGCGGACCGGGTGCTGACGGCATTGCGTTCCGATAGCCAGGCAATGATGAGCGACCTCCAGCTTGCCAAGGCACTCGGCAATGTCGAGGCGGCCAAGCTCAGCCACCATCTGCTGCTGCTGCAGGATGCGGGGCTGGTGGCGAAGACCGCCACGTCCGGCTGGCGCCTGACGTGGACCGGGCACGACCGAGCCGAAGCGCGCAGCGCGGGCTAGCAGAGCGTGCGCGCGGGCGCGCATCAAGGCGCGCCTCACTCTTCCTGGAAGGCCTCTTCGCGCTTGGCCTTGATCGAAGGCAGCGCCACGATGGCCACCAGCACGGCGGCGGCGATCAGCAGGCCCAGCGACAGCGGCCGCGTCACGAACACCGTGAACGCTCCACGCGAGAGCAGCAGCGCGCGGCGGAAATTCTCCTCCATCATCGGTCCCAGCACGAAGCCCAGCAGCAGCGGCGCCGGTTCGCACTTGAGCTTGATGAAGAGATAGCCGACCACGCCGAAGGCGGCCGCCGTGAAGACGTCGAAGGTCTGGTTGTTGACCGAGTACACGCCGATGCAGCAGAACGTCAGGATGGCCGGGAACAGGTAGCGGTAGGGCACCTGCAGCAGCTTGACCCAGATGCCGATCAGCGGCAGGTTCAGGATGATCAGCATCAGGTTGCCGATCCACATCGAGGCGATCAGCCCCCAGAACAGCGCGGGGTTGCTGGTCATGACCTGCGGGCCCGGCTGGATATTGTGGATGGTCATCGCGCCCACCATCAGCGCCATCACCGCGTTGGGCGGAATGCCCAGCGTCAGCAGCGGGATGAAGGAGGTCTGCGCCGCGGCGTTGTTGGCCGATTCCGGACCCGCCACGCCTTCGATGGCGCCCTTGCCGAACTCATGCGAGTACTTCGAGGTCTTCTTTTCCAGCGAGTAGGCCGCGAACGAGGCCAGCGCCGCGCCGCCGCCCGGCAGGATGCCCAGTGCTGAGCCCAGCAGCGTGCCACGCAGCACGGCAGGGATCATGCGCTTGAAATCGGCCTTGCTCGGCCACAGGTTGGTGACATGGTCGGTGAAGGTCTCGCGGTTTTCCTTCTGCTCCAGGTTCGCGATGATTTCCGCGAAGCCGAACATGCCCATGGCCAGCGCGACGAAGTCGACGCCATCGGTGAGTTCAGGCACATCGAAGGAGAAGCGCGCGGCGCCCGAGTTCACGTCGGTGCCGACCAGGCCCAGCAGCAGGCCCAGCACGATCATCGCCACGGCTTTCGCCAGTGAGCCCGACGCCAGCACTACGGCGCCGATCAGGCCCAGCACCATCAGCGAGAAGTACTCGGCCGGGCCGAACTTGAATGCCAGTTCCGACAGCGGCGTGGCGAACGCAGCCAGGATCAGGGTCGCCACGCAGCCGGCGAAGAACGAGCCCAGGCCGGCGGTGGCCAGCGCCACCCCCGCTCGCCCTCGCCTGGCCATCTGGTAGCCATCGATGGTGGTCACCACCGACGACGATTCACCAGGCAGGTTGACCAGGATGGCGGTGGTCGAGCCACCGTACTGCGCGCCGTAGTAGATGCCGGCCAGCATGATCAGCGCGGCCACCGGGGGCAGCGTGTAGGTCACCGGCAGCAGCATGGCGATGGTGGCCAGCGGGCCGATGCCCGGCAGCACGCCGATCAGCGTGCCCAGCACGCAGCCGAGGAAGCAGTAGCCTATGTTCTGCAGGGTCAGGGCCGTGGAGAACCCAAGGCCCAGATGCTCGATCAAATCCATGACGCCGCCTCCCCGCCTGCATCGTTGTGCCACGAGATATCCTCGACAGCAGGCGCGCGCAGGCTGCGGCCCCGATGGCTTATCCATTCACGGTAGGCGCGGGTGCTTTCATCCGCCTTTCAGTGCGGCACGCTGCGGGTATGTACCGATGGGCGGAGCGTGACGCCGGAGATGCCTGAGGCACAAAGCAGCCGCCCCGCGCTCGGGCGGGGCGTTTCGGCACGGCTGCCGCTTGCGCGGCAGGCGGGAGCGCGATGGCGATGTCCCTACTGCTTCGTGGCGTCCTTGCTCATCGCATCCTTGCCCATGGCGTCCTTCCCCATCGTGTCCTTGCCCATGGCGTCGTGCCCCTTCTTCATCTTGTCCTTGCTCATCGCATCCTTGCTCATTGCATCCTTGCCCATGGCGTCCTTGCCCATGGTGTCCTTGGCCATGCTGCTGTCCTTGCTCATGGGAGCGGCATCCTTCTTCATGGCGTCCTGCGCGAAAGCGTGGCCGCCGAGCAGCATGGTGGCCGAGAGCAGGGCTGCGAACAGTTTGTTCATGGAATACTCCTTGGGGTGGTCAGTGTGCAGGCCGGCACCATGCCGGCCGATTCTTCGCGCGGATCCATGCGGGTCAGGATCCGCCGAACCAGTTGTATCCCTGGTCTTCCCAGTAACCGCCGGGATACGTGTTGGTGACGTACAGCGCCATGATGTGCTTGGGGTTCTTGTAGCCAAGCTTGGTCGGCATGCGCAGCTTCATGGGAAAGCCGTATTTGGGAGGCAGTCTTTCCCCGTCGTAGGTAAAGGTCAGCAAGGTCTGCGGATGCAGCGCGGTCGGCATGTCGATGCTGGTGTAGTAGTCGTCGGCGCAGCGGAAGCCGACGTAGCGGGCGCTGGTGTCCGCGCCCACCCGCTGCAGGAACGTCGAGAACGGCGTGCCGCCCCATTTGCCGATGGCACTCCAGCCCTCCACGCAAATATGCCGCGTGACCTGCGAGGTCTGCGGCAGCGCGTAGAGCTGCTCGAGTGTCCACGGGGTCTTGCGCGCGACCAGGCCGCTCACTTCGAGGCGAAAGCCATCGGCCTGCACCTGCGGCACTTCATCCTCGCCGTAGAAGGCGTTGAACGGGAACGGTCGCGTCAGCCGGGATTCATCGTAGGTCGGCGCCAGCCGGTCGGGATCGAACAGCCAGCCCTGCACTCGGTCGTTGAAGCGCGACACCGCGGCGAGGAAGCGCTCGACGGAGGCGTCGTCGCTGATGCTGCAACCGGTCAGCAGCGACAAGCCGCCGAGCGTGATGGCACGCTTGCCGAACAGGCGGCGCGAGGGCATGTCGAGTGCGCGCGCAGCATCGCGCAGGATCAGTTCCCGGTCCGGCACGGCGATGGTCTTGGGCTTGGTCATGGGAGCTCTCTTGCGTGGGGGGAAGCGGGTACTCAGCGGCCGCGCAGCATGATCAGCAGCGTGCGCGGCACCAGCGCCACCATCGCCACATGCACGACCACAAACAGCACGATGGCGCTCATGCAGACGAAATGGACCCAGCGCGCCGCGTCGTAGCCGCCCATCAGCGTGCGCAGCAACGGGAATTGCACCGATTTCCACACCGCGAGGCCGGACAACACGGTCAGCACCAGTATCAGCACCACGCCGCAGTACATCGCCTTCTGCGCCGCGTTGTATTGCGCCAGGTCCGCATGCGCCAGGCGGCCGCGCAGCGCGGCACCGATGTCGCGCAGCGCGCCGCGCAGCGACAGCGGCAGGAAGCGGCGGCGCAAGCGGCCGGTCAGCACGTTCATCGACAGGTAGAACAGCCCGTTGGCCACCAGCAGCCACATCGCGGCGAAGTGCCACTGCAGCGCGCCGCCCAGCCAGCCGCCGAGCGTGATGTCATTCGGAAAGCGCAGGCCGAACAGCGGCGAGGCGTTGTAGATGCGCCAGCCGCTGAGGACCATGATGACGACGGCGATGGCGTTGAGCCAGTGGGTCAGGCGCACCCAGCCAGGCTGGATGATGGCGGACGTATGTCCGCGGCGGCCGGGTACGGGCCGCGATGGCTGATTTGTCTCCACCGTCGTTCTCCAGGAGCGGGCGATATTGCGCAACGCGCGCCGGGGTCCGGATGGGATGAGGGCGTGGCGCTGCAGCGTTCTATGTGCTTTTGTCGACGGTCAGGCCACGAACTTACACGCGCGCCGAAATTTTTTTACGGAGCGCGGACGCGTCGGCAAGGGGTATGCCCGGGGTCACTCAGCAAGCTCGGAGGGGGCGCGGCAGGCGCGCGGCGCAAGGGGAACGGGCTGTTGGGCGAGGCAGGAAACGGCTACCCGCACGCTTGACATTAGCATCGGGCGGGCACGGCGCCAAAGACAATCGGCGCCAGGCTCCGCGCCGCCCGGCCGGGGCAGGGCCTGCACGGTGCGTGCCGCTACAATGCTGGCTTCCCGGACGCGCTGCGCCATTCCCCGCCCGGGGACAGCCCCCGCCGTACCGCACCAGGACCCCGAGATGCCTTTCACCGCCGAGCAACTGACCGAATACATGGACTTCGCGGGCCAGCTCGCGCAAGCGGCCGGCGCCGCCAGCCTGCCGTACTTCCGCAGCGCGCCCGCGGTGCAGGACAAGGGCGGCCGGCGTTTCGACCCGGTCACCGAGGCCGACAAGGCTGCCGAGCATGCCATGCGCGCCCTGATCCGGGCACGCTACCCCGAGCACGGCATCCTGGGCGAGGAGGAGGAGCGCGTGGCCGGCAGTTCGCCGCTGACCTGGGTGCTGGATCCGATCGACGGCACCCGGGCTTTTATCACCGGGCTGCCGCTGTGGGGTACGCTGATCGCACTCAACGACGGCCAGCGGCCGGTGCTCGGCGTGATGGACCAGCCCTTCACGCGCGAGCGCTTCAGCGGCGACGGGCGCGGCGCCTGGCTCAATGGCCAGCCGCTGCGCACGCGCCCTTGCGCGGACCTCGCGCAGGCCAAGGTGATGTGCACCACGCCGGAGATGTTCGAGGACGAGGCCCAGTTCGCGGCCTTTCGCCGCGTCGCGGATGCCGCCCGGATGCAGCGCTACGGGGGCGACTGCTACGCCTATTGCATGGTTGCCGCCGGCCACGTGGACGCGGTCGTCGAGGCGGGCCTGAAGCCATACGACGTGCAGGCGCTGATCCCGATCGTGCAGGGTGCCGGCGGCGTGATGACCAGCTGGAGCGGTGGCGATGCGCAGCACGGCGGCACCGTGGTCGCCTGCGGCGATGCGCGCCTGCACCAGCAGATACTCGCCCTGCTCAACGCGCCGGCCTGACCATCCCCGGGGCCGGCCGGACCGTTCGCTTGCCAGGAACGCGCTATGATTCAGGGCTTCATTTTTGCAGCAGGAAAGAAACAAGAAACATGACGTCAAACGCATGCGGCCTCGATTTCGGCACCTCCAATTCCACGGTGGGCTGGGTCCGTCCGGGCCAGGCCACGCTGTTGCCGCTCGAAGACGGCAAGCTGACGCTGCCCTCGGTGATCTTTTTCCATGCCGAAGACCCGCTGGTGAGCTACGGCCGCGCCGCGCTCGGCGATTACCTGGCCGGCTACGAGGGGCGGCTGATGCGCTCGCTCAAGAGCCTGCTGGGCACCTCGATGATGGAGGACAGCACCGAGGTGATGGGCCAGGCCATGCCGTTCCGCAAGCTGCTCGCGCATTTCATCGGTGAACTCAAGCAGCGTGCCGAGAGCGTCGCGGGCGCGCGCTTCGAGCAGGTCGTGCTGGGCCGCCCGGTGTTCTTCATCGACGAAGACCAGAAGGCCGACCAGCTTGCCGAGCAGACCCTGCGCGAAATCGCCGCCGACGCCGGCTTCAGGGACATCGAGTTCCAGTACGAGCCGATCGCCGCGGCCTTCGACTACGAAGCGACGATTTCCCGCGAGGAACTGGTGCTGGTGGCGGACATCGGCGGCGGTACCTCGGACTTCTCGCTGGTGCGCCTGTCGCCCGAGCGCGCCGGCAAGACCGACCGGCGCGGCGACATCCTCGCCAACGGCGGCGTGCATATCGGCGGCACGGATTTCGACAAGAGCCTGAGCCTGGCCAGCGTGATGCCCTTCCTCGGCCTGGGCAGCGAGCTGCGCAACGGCAAGGCGATGCCGTCGGGGCAGTACTTCGACCTGGCGAGCTGGCACACCATCAACCTGGTGTACACGCGCAAGGCGTGGTCGCACGTGATGGACAACTATCGCGACGCCGCCGACAAGGTCAAGCTCGACCGCCTGATCAGCCTGATCAAGCAGCGTGCCGGCCACTGGCTGGCGATCCAGGTGGAAGCGGCCAAGATCGCGCTGTCCGCCGAGCCGCAGACCGAGCTCGACCTGGGCCGCATCGCGCCGGGCGAGACCATGGCCATCAGCCGCGCCGACTTCGACCAGTCGATCGGCAAGCTGGTCGGCAAGACCGAGCAGACCGTGCAGGCCCTGCTGCGCGACGCCGGCGTGCAGGCCGATGGCATCGATACCGTGCTGTTCACAGGCGGCTCCAGCAGCGTGCCGCTGCTGCGCGAGCGGCTTTCCGAACTGATCCCGGGCGCGCAGCGCATCGAGGGCGACCTGTTCGGCGGCATCGGCTCGGGCCTGGCGCTGGACGCGCGGCGCAAGTTCGGCTGAACCCACGGGGCCGCGTGCGCCGGTCTCCGGCGCCGCCCGGCAGACCTCTGCCCCGTGTCATGCCGTCATGCTAATGTGCCGTTTTCGCGCAATCGAAGAGGCAATACATGCAAGCGGCTATCGTCGAAGCCGGCTACGGCTCCGATCCGGTCGGCCTGGTAAGCGGCTTCCGCTTCCCGCCGGGAAAGCCGGGCCAGCCCATCGACTCGGCCAGCGCATCCGCCTGGCTCAAGGCGCCGCCGCCTGGCGACGAATTCATCTGGCTGCACTTCAACCTCGCCCATAGCGCCTGCGAGCGCTGGCTCAAAGGGCAGATGGACCTGCCTGAAGGGTTTTTCGAGGCGCTGCGCGAGGGCTCCCGTTCCACGCGTATCGAACGCCTCGACGCGGCGCTGCTGGCCGTGGTCAACGACGTCATTTATAACTTCGGCGTCACTTCCACCGATATCTCCACGCTGTGGGCCTGCGCCGACCGCCGCCTGCTGGTGACGGCCCGCCTCAAGCCGCTGCGCTCGGTGGACCAGTTGCGCGCCTCGGTCAAGCAGGGCGAGCTGTTCAGTTCGCCGCTGTCGCTGCTGGTGCACTTGCTGCGCGACCAGGCCGACGTGCTGGTACGCATCGTGCGCGAAACCAGTGCCAACGTGGACCTGATCGAAGACCGCCTGCTGTCGCAGCGGCTGCAGGGCAACCGTGTGGAGCTGGGCTCGATGCGGCGCGGGCTGGTGCGGCTGCAGCGGCTGCTGGCGCCCGAGCCCGGCGCGCTGTTCCGGCTGCTGAACCGGCCGCCGGACTGGCTGCGCGAGGAGGACAGCCAGGACCTGCGCGAATCCACCGAAGAGTTCTCGCTGGTGCTCAGCGACCTGGCGGCGCTGGTCGAGCGCATCAAGCTGCTGCAGGAAGAAATCGCCGCCAAGCTAAACGAGCAGACCAACCGCACGCTGTTTACACTGACCCTGGTGACGGTGCTGGCGCTGCCCATCAATATCGTGGCCGGCTTCTTCGGCATGAACGTGGGCGGCATTCCGCTGGCGGACCACCCGCACGGCTTCTGGGTGCTGGTGGTGCTGGTGGCCAGCTTCACCGTGCTGGCCGGGCGCTGGGCGTTCCGCAAGCAGGAAGACTACTGAACGCCACCGGACGGCAGTGGCGCCCGTTCATACCGCCGTCACATGCTGCTGCTAGGCTGGCGTGCTGATGCGAAGAGGAGTGTGCGATGAGACCAGACGAGAGCGAGCTGATCCGGCGTATCCACCGCGAGGTGGCCGATCACTATGACGAAGAACTCGAACTGGAGCTGGAAGACCACCACGTCGACACGCTGTTCGGCGAAGGCGGCGGCGGCCTGGACGAAGAGGAGCGCGCTGCGCGCCGCGAGTATTTCCGCGAGCTGTTCCGCCTGCAGGGCGAGCTGGTCAAGCTGCAGAGCTGGGTGGTGGAGAGCGGCCACAAGGTCGTGATCCTGTTTGAAGGGCGCGACGCCGCCGGCAAGGGCGGCGTGATCAAGCGCATCACGCAGCGGCTCAATCCGCGCGTGGCCCGCGTGGCGGCGCTGCCCGCGCCCAACGACCGCGAGCGCACGCAATGGTATTTCCAGCGCTATGTCTCGCACCTGCCGGCCGCCGGCGAGATCGTGCTGTTCGACCGCAGCTGGTACAACCGCGCCGGGGTCGAGCGCGTGATGGGTTTCTGCACCGACGACCAGTACGAGGAGTTCTTCCGCTCCGTGCCGGAGTTCGAGCGCATGCTGGTGCGCTCGGGCATCCAGGTCATCAAGTACTGGTTCTCGATCTCCGACGACGAACAGAACCTGCGCTTCCTCAGCCGCATCCATGACCCGCTCAAGCAGTGGAAGCTCAGCCCGATGGATCTCGAGTCGCGCCGCCGCTGGGAGGACTACACGCGCGCCAAGGAGATCATGCTGGAGCGCACCCATATCGCCGAGGCGCCGTGGTGGGTGGTGCAGGCGGTCGACAAGAAGAAGGCGCGCCTGAACTGCATCCATCACCTGCTGCAGCAGATGCCCTACGTCGAGCGCGTGCAGCCGCCGGTGGTGCTGCCGCAGCGCGAGCGGCACGAGGACTACACGCGGCAGCCGGTGCCACAGGCCATGGTGGTGCCGGAGATCTACTGATCGCCGCCACGGCCGCGGCGGTGCCGACCGGCGCCACCACGTCCGTGGCGCCGCGCTTTCCCTGCCTCAGCCCTTCTTCCTGGCATCGCGCAGCGCCACCTCGCGCTCCGGCCTCGCGGCGATGATCTTCCTGCGCTTCTTCTTTTTCAGTTCCTTCCACGCCTTGCATTCCTTGCGCGTGCGCAGGCACCCCTTGCAGTAGCCGGTGGCCTCGTCGAACTTGCAGATCTTGATGCAGGGCGACGGCACGCTCATGGCGCGCTCCCGCATTCGGCACGGCGCAGCACGAAATCGGCCACATCGTCGCGCACCGGCGACAGCCAGTGCAGGGGATCGGAGAAGGCGCCGATCAGCAAGGTGTGCGAGAGCCGCGCGTAGCTGCGGTACTGCGTGGGCACGCCGCGCTGTTCCAGCCTGGCCGCCATCTGCGCCGAGTTGCGCTGCGGGTTGACCAGGCGGTCGCCTTCATCCACGCCGATGAAGGCGGCGGGCGTGCCCGCCCGCGCATAGTCGATCGGCTGCGAGCCGGCGGGGTAGTCGGGATGGTGGAACACGGGCCTGGCCTGCGGGTTCTCGATGGGCAGGAAATCGTAGGGCCCGGCCAGGCCGATCCAGCCGCGCAATTGTGCCGGGCTCATGTCGACGCCTTCCAGCCAGCGCGGATCGAGCGCCAGCATGGCGGCGTTGTAGGCGCCGGCACTATGGCCCATCACGAACAGGCGCTGCGGGTCGCCGCCATAGCTGGCGATCTCGCGCCGCGTCCAGGCGACCGCGCGCGCGTTGTCGGCCAGGAAATCGGGGTAGCCGACCTCGGGATAGAGGCGGTAGTCGGGAATCACGGTAAGGATGCCCCGCGCGGCCAGCGCGGCGGCGACGTAGGCATAGTCGGCCTTCTCGCCACTGCTCCAGGTGCCGCCGTAGAAGAACACCACCACCGGCGCCTTGCCGCCGCATGCCGGCTCGCGCGGCGCGTAGACGTCGAGCTTGCCCCGTGCGCCGCTGGCAAAGGGGACGCCGGCGCTCAGGGCATACGCCTTGCTTTGGGTTAATCCATTGAGCACATCCGCGGTGGAGCACGCGCCCAGACCGGCCAGCGGCAGCGCGAGCATCGGTGCAAGAAAACGTGTTGGTGACATGGGCCTGCCCTTTGCGCCGGTAATTTTTTCAAATGCCGCCGGCCATTCTTGCATGACGGCGGGCGCCGTGCATTGCCTGGCATGCTGCGGCGCGGCCATGGCCGCGTGCAATGGCGCGCTTGCGTATTGGTCTGCGCGGTGCGCCGCAATATGGATGCCCGCTGGATGCCCGCCCGCGAGCCGGCAACGCGCATCCGTCCGACCAATCCTGCGGATCCTGAATCCTGGCGATCCCGCAGAAGCCTCCGGAGGTACCCGCTTGCTTGGCACCTGGGCATGGGTCATCGGCGCGCTGCTGATCACCATGGGGCTGATCGGCTCGATGATGAAGCGCCTGCCGGTCTCGGCTTCCGCGCTGTACCTCGTGTCCGGTATCGCGCTCGGGCCGTCGGGGATGGGCCTGATCCGGGCCGACCTGGCCGACCGCGGGCATGCCGTGGTGCTGGAAACGATCACCGAGATCGCGCTGCTGGTCTCGCTGTTCGCGGTGGGGCTGCGGCTGCGCGTGCATCCGCGCGAGCGGATCTGGCGCATTCCCCTGCGGCTGGCCACGCTGGGCATGCTGCTGACCATTGCCATGCTGTATGCGATCGGCACGCTGCTCATGGGGCTGCCGGCCGGCGTGGCGCTGCTGCTGGCCGCCATCCTGGCGCCGACCGATCCGGTGCTGGCCTCCGATGTGCAGGTGGCTGACCCGCAGGACCGCGATCGCATGCGCTTCAGCCTGAGCGGGGAGGGCGGGCTGAACGATGGCGCCGCCTTTCCCTTCGTCATGCTCGCGCTCGGGCTGATGGGCGCGCGCGGGGCGGGCGGCACCTGGCAGCACTGGTTGTGGGCCGAGCTGCTGTGGGCCACGCTGGCCGGCCTGGCGCTGGGCTGGGGCATGGGCTGGCTGTGCAGCCGCGCGGTGCTGGCCTTGCGCAAGCGTCACGGTGGCGCGCTCGGCATGGAGAGCTTCTTCACCATCGGCCTGATCGGGACGGCCTACGGTGCGGCGCTGGCTGCACACAGCTATGGCTTCCTTGCCGTGTTCGCCGCCGGCCTGGCGATGCGGCATGTGGAGCATGCCGAGAACGTGGACACAGAGCCCAGCGAAGTGCTGGAGTCGGCCGCGCTGGTCGGCCAGGAAAGCACGGCGGTGCAGCACGACAAGGCTGCGGCCTACCTGGCGCATATCGTCGGCGAGTTCTCGCTGGATCTCGAGCGGCTTGCCGAACTGAGCGTGATGGTGCTGGTGGGCGCGCTGCTGTCGGCGCGGCTGCTGCGCTGGGAATACCTCGGCCTGGGGCTGGCGCTGATCCTGCTGGTACGCCCGCTGGCCGTGTATCTCAGCACCGCCGGGGCGGCGCTGCAGCCCGCCCAGCGCCGCCTGGTGGCATGGTTCGGCGTGCGGGGCATCGGCTCGGTCTATTACCTGGCATACGCCCTCGCGCATGGTGCCGATCCACGCCATGCCCTGCTGCTGGCCGACGCCACGCTGTGCGTGGTGGTGCTCTCGGTGGCGCTGCACGGCTCCTCGGCCACGCCGCTCATGGCCATGTACCGGCGCTGGCGCGGTGGCGGCGGCGGCTGACACGCCGGCGCCCAGCGCCACATGAGGCACATCCGGTACTAAAGCTCCGATCGGCGGATGCCGATATTGGCGTTGTCAATGCGCACGCCGAGGCTGCGCTGCCATCCCAGAAACGGAGCAAGAAGAGAATGTCGGACACCGGAATCCGCGCGCGCGCCAGCGTGATCGCATCACTCCTGGCCGCCGCGATGCTGGCGGCTTGTGGAGGTGGCGGGGGCGATGCGCCAGCTACCCAGGCGACGGCCAGCCCGCCCGTCGTCCCGGTTCCCTCGGTGCCGGCGCCGGCATTGGCCCCTGCGTGCAGCGGCTGTGGCGCGGTCGACGGCAGCAACTACGCGGGCAGCGGCACGGGAATCTGGGAGGCGTCCAACACCGCCGGCACCGCGGCCGACCTGTCGGTGGCCATCGGCGGAGTGAACGGCAAGGCTGTCACGCTGCTCTACACCAATGGCGCCACGGCCCAGCCCATGCCGGCGTTGTCGCTGTCGGTGATCCAGCCGGTGGTGGGCAACCTCTCGATTCAATCCGCGCAGGCCACGGGTTCGTCGCAAGACGAGCAGACCCTGCGCGACATATCCGAGTTCAACCGTTCGGGCTGGGCCGCGCTGGCGGGTACCAAGCACACCGCCAGCTTCTCCGGGATGGCGCCGCCGCCGCCGCAGGCCTCCGTGATCGGTGACGTGAAGAGCTGGTACCACACGGACGGCACGCGGCATTCGGCCACGCTCGAACGCAGCGTTCCCGGCCAGGACGGCACCATCGTCAACTTCTGGGTGGAGACCACGGAATGGACCCCGACCGGCAGCAAGATCAGCAACACCATCGTCGATTCGCTTGCGTCGGGCTTCGCCGGCGCCGGCGGCATCTATGACATGCTGACCTCGGTGGGCGGTCCGATGTGGGGGCCGCACAGCTACAGCAACCTGATTTCCGGCACCGGCCAGCCGGTCGATATCGTCATCCTCAACTTCGACAACAACAACACGCCGTACGGCACGGTGGGCTACTTCTGGGGCCTGCACAACCTGAAGAACACATCAGATGCGCGCAGCAACGAATCGCTGTCGCTCTACCTCGATTCCGAGACGCTCTACCTGGGCGGCGCCGAGGGCCTGAAGTCGATGAAGATGACCATGGCGCATGAAGGCATGCACATGCAGAATTTCTATCGCCGCGGCGTCAAGGCCGGCCCGCAGTACGCGTTCGATACCTGGCTGGAGGAGATGTCGGCGATGATGATGGAGGACTTCGCCAGCTATACCGTCGACGCCACCTTCAACGCGATCCGCGACGTGCGCTTTCGCGACTACGTGAGCTACGGCAACGGCAATTTCAATTGCAATCTGATGAGCTTCACCGGCTTCGGCGCAACCTGCGAGAGCTACTCGGTATCGGGCAGCTTCGGCGGCTTCCTCGACCGGCAGCTCGGCCTGGCCTTCTACAAGGACCTGCTCTCGCGCACCAGCAGCACCGATTCGAAGACCGTGCTCGACCAGTCCATCAAGACTGCGCGCGCGGATTCCGGCTTCGAGCAGGAACTGCTGCGCTGGAGCGTGACCAGCAATTCGCTGATGCCGGCGGCGTCCTCGCCGGCGCGCTTTGGCTACCCGGCCCGCGTCGAAGGCGGCTTCACCTTGCCGCTGATCGATCCGGACAAGTACCGCGCCACGCGCAAGCTGCCAGGCTCGGTAGCCCCCACGCTGCAGCCCTACGGCAGCTTCCCGGTGGTGCGCACCAACACCGGCGCCACGTTCAGCGAGACCGTGCGCATTCCGGCCGGCGCGACGTTGTCGGTGGTGGTGTACTGACAGGCCCGCACCGACCACGCCATGCACCGCATCCTGATCCTGATCGCCGCGCTCTGCGCCGTACTGGCGGCCTGCGTGCACGCGGTGCCGGCCGGGGGCGTGATCGCGCTCACCGGTAAGGTAATGGTCAAGGGAAGCGCCCTGTTCCAGCAGCCGATGCTGGTCACGGCAGACGGCGCGGTCTGGGTGCTGGACGCGCTTCCCGTGGAGCAGGCCCGGGCGCTGGGCAGCCGCGAGGTGACGGTCACCGGCGTGGTAGTGCGCCCAAACCAGCCGGGCACCTGGGCGCCGGCCATCCGTGTCGAGCGCCTGGAAGACACTTCCGGGGCTTTGCGCTAGCAGGGCAGAAGCGGCCCCCAATGGTGGCGCGGCGGCAGTCCGGTGGTCGCCCGATAGCCGCCCGGCGGCGGTCGCCGGCGAGCGCCTTGCACCGCCTCAGGGGAACGCCTCTTCCAGCGTCAGCACCGTACCCGTGAGGGTAGCGTCGTAGCCGGGCAGGGCATCCACCACCTGGCGGAAGCTGCCGCTGCGCAGTGCCGCCACGGCGCCGGCCAGCGCCGGGCTTTGCAGCCGCTCGCGCTCGATGGCGAAGAAATAGCGCTCCTTGAGCACCGGCACGAAATCCAGGCCGAATCGCCGCGCGGCGGTCTCCACGCCGAAACCCGCATCCGCCATGCCGCTGCCGATATAGGCCGCCACCGCCGCATGGGTGAATTCGCCGTTGCTGTAGCCCTCGATGCGGCTGCTGTCGATGCCGCGCGCCTCCAGGATCAGGTCCAGCAGCAGCCGCGTGCCCGAGCCGGTCTGGCGATTCACGAAGCGCACGTCGGGCCGGCACAGGTCGCCCAGGCTGGTGATCCGCTGCGGATTGCCTGGCCGCACGAAGATGCCCTGCGAGCGCACCGCCAGATGGATCAGCAGATGCGTCTCGGGCCGGATCCAGGTGGCGAAGCGGGCCAGTGTTCTTTGCTCGAACTCGCCGATCGGCACATGGAAGCCGGCGATGTCGCAGCCACCCTGGGCGAGCGCGGCCACCGCCTCGAGGCTGCCGCAATATTTCAGGTCGTGGCGCACCTGGTGCGCATCGAGGAAATCATGCAGGGCGGCTACGGCGAAGCCATGGCTGGCGTGCAGGCGCAACGCAGGCTCGGCGCGGTTCACCAGCTTCTTGAGCTCGATCTCCAGCTCCGATGCCAGGCTTTCCAGCGTGGGCGAGAGCCGCGCCGCAATGCGCTTGCTGGCCCACACCAGTTGCTGCGCCAGCGGCGACAGCGCAGTGCCGCGGCCGCGGCTCTTGGCGATCAGCGCGCCGCCGAACAGGGCTTCCGCGTCGCGCAGGATGCCCCAGGCATAGCGGTAGGACAGGCCGGCGGCCTGCGCCGACTGGCTGATGCTGCCGGTGCTTTCGATCAGGCCAAGCAAGGTCACCAGGCGCGAAACGTCCAGCGCCGGGCCGGCGCCGGAATCGTCGTCGCGGACCTGCAGGTGGGGCTCTATGGAAATGCGGATCATATGTGAAAAATAGCATATTGCTCGAATGCATCCAACTGCCTATAGTCCGCTCAAAGAGGCACTGAAAGCGGGAGGATGTCGCTCGAAGTGGCAGTGCAGCATGGCTGAAGCCCGCCGGACGGCCTCCAGATATGAAAAAAATAGCATATAAAGCGGTGGCTGCACGACGGTCGCCGCACCCCGCAGCAGATCCTGGCAAGACGCGCAAGCCAATGCGCCGCACCGTCTGCCGCCGGCCCTAACGCGCCGGCCCGTGCTGCTTCACCAGGAGATCCGATGTCCCTACCCGCCGCTGACGCCTTGCGCGAGCCGGCTCGCGCGCAGATCGCCGGCATCATCGCGGCGCGCCGCGACATGCCAGGCGCCTTGCTGCCCATCCTCCACGAGATCCAGGACGCGGTTGGCTATGTGCCGTCCGAGGTCCTGCCCGAGATCGCGCGCGCGCTGAACCTGTCGCGTGCCGAAGTCCACGGCGTGGTCACCTACTATCACGACTTCCGCGAGCGCAAGGCCGGCCGCCACGTGGTGCGCGTATGCCGCGCCGAGGCGTGCCAGTCGGTGGGCGGCGAGGCGCTGGCCGCGCACGCCGAGCGCGCCGTCGGCTGCGCGTTCCACGAGACCACCGCCAATGGCGAATTCACGCTCGAGGCGGTCTATTGCCTGGGGCAGTGCGCCTGCGGCCCGGCCGTGATGATCGACGGCAAGCTGGCCGGGCGCGTCACGCCGCAGCGCTTCGACGCGCTGCTCGCCGCTTGCGAGCGCAGCGCGGAGGTGCCAGCATGAGCGCCACCGCGACCGCTACGACTACCACTACCGTATTCGTCCCCTGCGATTCCAGCGCGCTCGCCATGGGCGCCGACGAAGTCGCGAACGCCATCGCGCGCGAGGCCGCGGCGCGCGGCGCCGCCGTGACGCTGGTGCGCAACGGCTCGCGCGGCATGTTCTGGCTGGAGCCGCTGGTGGAGGTGCAGACCGCGGCGGGCCGCGTGGCCTATGGCCCGGTTACGCCGGAAGACGTGCCGGCGCTGTTCGACGCGGGCTTGCTCGCCGGCGGCGCGCATGCGCTGGCGCTCGGGCTCACCGACGAGATTGCCTTCCTCAAGAAGCAGGAGCGCCTGACTTTCGCCCGCGTGGGCATCACCGATCCGCTCTCCCTGGCCGACTACCTCGCACACGATGGCTTTGCCGGCCTGACACGCGCGCTGGCGCTGGACGGCGCGCAGATCGTGCGCGAGGTCACCGATTCCGGCCTGCGCGGGCGCGGCGGCGCAGCCTTCCCCACCGGCATCAAGTGGCAGACCGTGCTGAACGCGAACTCGCCCGTCAAGTATGTGGTCTGCAACGCCGACGAGGGCGATTCCGGCACCTTCTCGGACCGCATGGTGATGGAAGGCGATCCCTTCATGCTGATCGAAGGCATGACCATCGCCGGCCTGGCGGTCGGGGCAGAGCACGGCTATATCTACGTGCGTTCGGAGTATCCGCACGCCATCGCCATGCTGGAGGCCGCCATCGACATCGCGCAGGCGGCCCGCTGGCTCGGCGAAGATATCCGCGGCAGCGGGCGGCGCTTCTGCCTGGAAGTGCGCAAGGGCGCCGGCGCCTACGTGTGCGGCGAAGAAACCGCGCTGCTGGAAAGCCTCGAGGGCAAGCGCGGCGTGGTGCGCGCCAAGCCGCCGCTGCCGGCGCTCGAAGGCCTGTTCGGCCAGCCCACCATCATCAACAACGTGATCTCGCTGGCCACCGTGCCGCTGATCCTGGCGCGCGGCGCGCAGTTCTACCGCGACTACGGCATGGGGCGCTCGCGCGGCACGCTGCCGTTCCAGCTGGCCGGGAACGTGCGCCAGGGCGGCCTGGTGGAGAAGGCCTTCGGCGTGACCCTGCGCGAGCTGCTGGAAGACTACGGCCAGGGCACGCGCAGCGGCCGTGCCATCCGCGCGGTGCAGGTGGGCGGGCCGCTCGGCGCCTACCTGCCGGTGTCGCGCCTGGACACGCCGATGGACTATGAGGCGTTCGCCGCCTTCGGCGCGGTGCTCGGGCACGGCGGCATCGTGGTGTTCGACGACACCGTGGACATGGCGAAGCAGGCGCGCTATGCGATGGAATTCTGCGCCATCGAATCCTGCGGCAAGTGCACGCCGTGCCGGATCGGCTCCACGCGCGGCGTGGAGGTGATCGACAAGATCATCGCCGGCGACCAGCCGGTCAAGCATGTGAAGCTGGTGCGCGACCTGTGCGACACCATGCTGGGCGGCTCGCTCTGCGCCATGGGCGGCATGACGCCGTACCCCGTGCTGTCGGCGCTCGACGCCTTCCCGGAAGACTTTGGCGTGGCCGTGCCCGCCAAGGCTGCCTGATGCCACTGAACCAGCAAGATACCAGCGAAGAAATGCGGGAGCCCGCCTTGAACACACGCAACGAAATCGACTTTGGTACGCCCCCCAGCGAGGCGCAGGAGCAGGTCACGCTGCAGATCGACGGGGTCGACATCACGGTGCCGGCCGGCACCTCGCTGATGCGCGCCGCCGTGCAGGCCGGCGTCAACGTGCCCAAGCTGTGCGCCACCGACAGCCTCGAGTCCTTCGGCTCGTGCCGCCTGTGCCTGGTCGAGATCGAAGGCCGGCGCGGCTATCCGGCCTCATGCACCACGCCGGCCGAAGCCGGCATGAAGGTGCGCACGCAGAGCGACAAGCTGGCCGACCTGCGCCGCGGCGTGATGGAGCTGTACATCTCCGACCACCCGCTGGACTGCCTGACCTGTCCCACCAACGGCAACTGCGAGTTGCAGGACATGGCCGGCGTAGTGGGCCTGCGCGAAGTGCGCTATGGCTACGACGGCGCCAACCACCGCGCCGAGGCCAAGGACGAATCCAACCCGTATTTCACCTACGATCCTTCCAAGTGCATCGTGTGCAACCGCTGCGTGCGCGCCTGCGAGGAAACGCAGGGCACCTTCGCGCTCACCATCAGCGGGCGCGGCTTCGACTCGCGCGTGACGGCGGGGCAGGGCGGCAGCTTCATGGAGTCGGACTGCGTGTCGTGCGGGGCCTGCGTGCAGGCCTGCCCCACCGCCACGCTGGCCGAGACCTCCATCATCCGCATGGGCCAGCCCGAGCACAGCGTGGTCACCACTTGCGCGTACTGCGGCGTGGGCTGCGCCTTCAAGGCCGAGATGAAGGGCAATGAAGTGGTGCGCATGGTGCCGTACAAGGACGGCCAGGCCAACGAAGGCCACTCGTGCGTGAAGGGGCGTTTCGCCTGGGGCTACGCCACCCACAAGGACCGCATCCTCAACCCGATGATCCGCGCGAAGATCACCGACCCGTGGCGCGAAGTCTCGTGGGAAGAGGCCATCGCCTACGCCGCTTCGCAGTTCAAGCGCATCCAGGCCGAGCATGGCCGCGACTCCATCGGCGGCATCGTCTCGTCGCGCTGCACCAATGAAGAAGGCTACCTGGTGCAGAAGCTGGTGCGCGCCGCCTTCGGCAACAACAACGTCGATACCTGCGCGCGGGTCTGCCACTCGCCCACCGGCTACGGCCTCAAGCAGACGCTCGGCGAATCGGCCGGCACGCAGACCTTCCGTTCGGTCGAGAAGTCCGACGTCATCCTGGTGATGGGCGCCAACCCGACCGACGGCCACCCGGTGTTCGCCTCGCGCATGAAGAAGCGCCTGCGCGCCGGCGCGAAATTGATCGTGATCGACCCGCGCCGCATCGACCTGGTCGATTCGCCGCACGTGCGCGCCGACTACCACCTGCAGCTGCGCCCGGGCACCAACGTCGCCGTGGTCACCGCGCTGGCCCACGTGATCATCACCGAAGGGCTGGCGGACGACGCCTTTATCGCCGAGCGTTGCGAGGACCGAGCGTTCCAGCAATGGCGCGACTTCGTCAGCCTGCCGGAGAACTCGCCCGAAGCCATGGCGGAGGTCACCGGCATCCCGGCCGGGCAACTGCGCGGCGCCGCGCGCCTGTACGCCACCGGCGGCAACGCCGCGATCTACTACGGCCTGGGCGTGACCGAGCATGCGCAGGGCTCCACCACCGTGATGGGCATCGCCAACCTGGCCATGTGCACCGGCAACATCGGCCGCGAAGGCGTGGGCGTGAATCCCCTGCGCGGGCAGAACAACGTGCAGGGCTCGTGCGACATCGGCTCCTTCCCGCACGAGCTGCCGGGCTACCGCCATGTGTCGGACTCGACCACGCGCGGCCAGTTCGAGGCGGCCTGGAACGTGGAGATCAATCCGGAGCCGGGCCTGCGCATCCCCAATATGTTCGAGGCCGCGCTGTCGGGCAGCTTCAAGGGCCTGTACTGCCAGGGCGAGGACATCGTGCAGTCCGACCCGAACACGCAGCACGTGGCGGCGGCGCTGTCGGCGATGGAATGCATCGTGGTGCAGGACATCTTCCTCAACGAGACCGCCAAGTACGCGCACGTGTTCCTGCCGGGCTCGTCCTTCCTCGAGAAGGACGGCACCTTCACCAACGCCGAGCGCCGCATCTCGCGCGTGCGCAAGGTGATGCCGCCCAAGGCGCGCTACGCCGACTGGGAAGCCACCGTGCTGCTGTCCAATGCGCTGGGCTACCCGATGGAGTACACCCACCCGTCGCAGATCATGGACGAGATCGCGCGGCTCACGCCGTCCTTCCATGGCGTCAGCTATGCGCGCCTGGACGAGCTCGGCAGCATCCAGTGGCCGTGCAACGAGGCCGCGCCAGACGGCACGCCCACCATGCACATCGGCAGCTTCGTGCGCGGCAAGGGCAAGTTCATCATCACGCGCTACGTGCCCACCACCGAGCGCGTCAACCGCGCCTTCCCGCTGATCCTCACCACCGGGCGCATCCTCTCGCAATACAACGTGGGCGCGCAGACGCGCCGCACCGAGAACGTGATGTGGCACGACGAGGACCGCCTGGAGATCCATCCGCACGATGCCGAGGAGCGCGGCATCAAGGACGGTGACTGGGTCGGCGTGCAAAGCCGCGCTGGCGAGACCGTGCTGCGCGCCATCGTCAGCGAGCGCATGCAGCCGGGCGTGGTCTACACCACCTTCCACTTTCCCGAGTCGGGCGCCAACGTGATCACCACCGACAACTCGGACTGGGCCACCAACTGCCCCGAGTACAAGGTCACGGCGGTGCAGGTGATGCCGGTGGCGCAGCCGTCCGAATGGCAGCGCCAGTACCAGGATTTCAACGCGCAGCAGTTGCGCCTGCTGCAGGCGGCCAGCGCGGAGGCTGGCCCGGCATGACCGCGATCCGCTCCGGCGCGGGATGGGCGCCCGGCGATGCCGAGCCGCCCACCCATAGCACCTTCGAGGTCGGGCGCAGCCGCCTGGGCCTGGTTGCGCTGGAGGCCGACGAACTGGCCGAGGAAGTGCCGGTCGYGCTCGAGTACAACGGTATCTCGCACGCGGTGATGCTGGCGTCCCCGGCCGACCTGGATGACTTCGCGCTTGGCTTCAGCCTGAGCGAAGGCCTGGTGGCCAGCCCGCGCGACATCTACGAGATCGACACCGAGGTGGGCTGCGACGGCATCACCGTGCGCCTGCGCATCGCCGCCGAAGCGTTCGCGGCCTTCAGGGAGCGGCGCCGCGCCATGACCGGCCGTACCGGCTGCGGCCTGTGCGGCACCGAATCGCTGCAGGAAGTCATGCGCGCGCCGGCGCCGGTCAGCAGCAGCGCCAGCTTCAGCGGCGCCGCGTTGTATGCCGCCTTCGCGCAGCTGCAGACGCGCCAGGAACTGCTGCGCCACACCGGCTCCACCCACGCCGCCGCCTGGCTGCGCCCCGACGGGCAGGTCGGCCTGGTGCGCGAAGACGTGGGCCGCCACAACGCGCTGGACAAGCTGATCGGCGCGCTGGCGCGCGGCGGCGAGGACATCGCGCGCGGCGCCGTGCTCGTGACCAGCCGCGCCAGCTATGAAATGGTGCTCAAGACCGCCAGCGCCGGCGTCGGCCTGCTCGCCGCGGTGTCCGGCCCCACCGCGCTCGCGGTGCGCCTGGCGCAGGAAGCCGGCGTCACCCTGGCAGGCTTCGTGCGCGACGGCCGCCACGTGGTCTATACCCATCCCCAACGCCTGCAGGACAGGACGGAACAGGCATGAACACGGACAACCTCGTCAAGATGGCGAACCAGATCGGCAGCTTCTTCGAAGCCATGCCRGACCGGGAAGAAGCGCTCGCGGACATCGCCTCGCATATCAAGCGTTTCTGGGAGCCGCGCATGCGGCGTGCGCTGCTGGAGCTGCTGGATGGCGGCGGCGCCACCGGCCTGGACGACATTGTCGTGCAGGCCGTGACGCGCCACCGCGCCTTGCTTGCGGTGACGCTGCGGAAGTCGGAGCAGCAGGCCGAGCACCAGTGATCAGCCGCGCTTCCAGCGCTGCAGGATTTCCAGGATCGCCAGCGTGAACAAGGTGGCGAATACGGCCGTGGCGTCGCGCCCCAGCCCCGCCGCCACGCCGATGGCGGCCACCATCCAGATGCTGGCCGCCGTAGTCAGGCCCTTGATGCTGCCCTCGTCATTGAGCTTGATGATGGCGCCCGCGCCCAGGAAGCCGATGCCCGAGGCCAGGCCCTGGAGCACCCGGCTCATGTCGGCCAGTGGCACGCCCGCCTGCAGCGGCACCAGCACGAACAGCGCCGAACCGAGCGACACCAGCATATGCGTGCGCAGGCCTGCGGCCTTGCCGGACGTCTCCCGCTCGTAGCCGATCAGGCCGCCGAGGATCACCGCCACCGAGAGCCGGATCAGGATCCGCGTGGCTTCCTTGATGTCGGGCACGTCGGCGAATTCCGCGCGGAAGGTGCCGTAGATGTCGGTCCAGAGGGATTCCATTTTCTGCTGCCTGGCGGGCCGGGAGTCATTCCAGCGTAGCAGGCGCCGCGGGCGGGCGGGATCGGAGTTTGGCTGACATCGCGGCTCGGAGGGGGCGGGCGGGGTGCTGCAGCGTAAGCACGGACTCGCGCGGTCGAGCTGCATGGCCCGCGCGGCGCATGCCATCACGACGACTGCCTGCCCATGGGGATCTCCTTGCCCTTGCAGTCGACGAAGACGATGCCCTTGCCCATGCCGGCATAACGGTAGTAGACCGTGGTGCGTGACTTGACCGGCGTGGTGTCGTAGCCGGACAGGTCTGCACCAGGTGCGCAGAGCCGTTCGACCTCCTCGGGCCACTGGAACTGGCGGGCCTTGTGGGCGATCCAGCGGTCGACCAGCGGGCCGGCCGCGAACCAGTAAGCCCATCGGCTGGGGGAGAACCATTTGGCCAACGGCCCTTTACGGTCGGGCATGAAGCCACTCGGCTTGCGCACTTGCCCTGCGGCGATGGCTTCGGGGTGCGGCTGGACGGCGTCAAAGCCAAGCTCCATGTAGCGGCGTATGAATTCGAGGCGTTCCAGGCAACGGCCGAAGGTGGCGGAGTCCACGACATCGAAAGCGCCACCGACCGTGTAAGGCCGATCCCGTAGCGCGCGCTGGAAGGTGATGGGGTCCCAGTGCGTCAGTTGGTCGTAGGGCACAGGGAAGCAGAGGCGAAGTCGGTAGTCGGTGCCGAGTTCGACGAAGGGAGCTACCTCGCGCCAAGGCAAATGCACGACGCGATGGTCATGTGTTACGACGTGGACCAATTGTGCTTGGTGATTGAATCGCTGCCTGCTGTTAGCGCTGACGCCGCCAGCCCAAAGGAAGAACCATGCGATCAGCCCGAAAGGGATGCAGGCCAGAAGTCCCAGCAGCAAGTCCGTCGCGCTCTTGACTTCGCCGAACAAAGGGGCAAGCACGAGGACGGAAAACAGCGCGAAGGTGAACCCGCCCATTGGCAAGTACACGACGAAGTTGATTTCGCCTTCCATATCCGGTTCCAGATAGCGCGCATTGAACAACTCGCTGTCCGACAGATCATCGCTGAACCAGAGATCGCCGGGGTACATGGCGTAGCGGATATCCGGCAGCCGGCTGAAATCGTTGCGCTCGTCAAGCACTCCGCATCGCCGCTCGAAATCGGCTTTGGGATCGCCCGGCGGAAAAGACGTGTTCTGAGTCTGGCTCACGGGCAATGACTCCTCCATCATGATGACCGCCCGGCGAGACGGATCTCCTTGCCATTGCGGTCGACGAAGACGATGCCTTTGCCCATGCCGGCATAACGGTAGTAGACCGTGGTGCGTGACTTGACCGGCGTGGTGTCGTAGTCGRACAGGTCTGCACCGGGTGCGCAGAGCTGTTCTACCTCCTCGGGCCACTGGAACTGGCGGGCCTCGCGGGCTAGCCAGCGGTCCACCAGCGGGCCGGCGGCGAACCAGTAAGCCCATCGGCTCGGGGAGAGCCATTTGGGCAGGAGCCTATTGCGCTCGGGCGGGAAGCCGCTTGGCTTGCGCGCCAGCCCCGACGCGACGGCCTCGGGATGCGGTTGCACCGCGTCGAAGCCATGCTCCATGTAGCGGCGGATGAATTCGAGGCGTTCGATGCAACTGCCGAAGCTGGCTGCATCGGAATCATCGAAATGGCCGCCGATCATCTGAGGCCATTTCAGAAATAGGCGTCTGAAGGTAATGGGTGTCCAATGTGACAGTTGGCCATAGGGGACGGGGAAACATAGGCGAAGTCGATAGTCATTGCCAAACAGAACATAAGGTCTGACATCACGCCATCGTAGAGACACGACGCCTTTGTCGTAAGTCGTAACATGAACCAATTGGGCTTGGCGATTGAATCTCACTCTCGTACCAGGGCCACTCCCCATCCACAGAAATCCCCACGTGAACAGGCCGAACGGGATGCAGTTCAGGAGTGCGAACAATAACTCCAGGCCACTCTCTATTTCCCCCGAAAGCGGAAGCATTACCAGCACTGTGAACAGAGCAAAGTTGAATATTCCCGTCGCCAGGTACATGTAGAAATTGACTTCTCCCCGCATGTCGGGCTCCAGATAGCGCTCGTTGAAGAGGGCGCCGTCGGACAGGTCATCGCTGAACCAGAGATCGCCGGGATACATTGCGTAGCGGATATCCGGCAGCCGGCTGAAATCGCTGCGCTCGTCGAGCAGGGCGCATTGCCGCTCGAAATCCGCCTTGGGGTCGGCAGGGGGAAACGTGATTTCCGGCGTTTCGTGGTTGTTCACAGCCAGTTGCTCTCCGCCAGGATGAAGTCGGGATCGGTAAAGCCGTTCGGCCGGTATTCCACGGCCGTCTTGCCTAGCACGGTGTCCGAGGTGATGGTCAGGTAGCCCACGCCGTCGACCAGCTTGATCTGTCCCGGGTCTTCGTGCGTGACCATGCGGCCGGCGGGGTGCTGCAAGTCGGCAGCGTGCTGCTGCGTGACCTTGTAGTGGCTGATCTGCGGGCGCCAGCCCGGCAGGGCGACGGTGATGGTGCGCGCATCGGCGGGCAGCCCGGGGCCGTGGATGATCTGCCCTATCGGCGTGGCGGCGCCAAGTACCTTGAGCACGGCGATGTCGGTTTCGATATGCGGTTGCAGGAACAGGCGGTAGTACTCGCGCAGTTCTTCCACGTCGTCGGCGAAGGGCGGAGCGGGCGTGGTGCTGAAATACGCGTTGTTCTTGCGGTTGCCCCAGGTACTGCGGGCGATCCACGCGGTGATCTTGGCTTCGTCGGCCACGTGATCGTGCCAGGAGCGGCCGACCATATAGATGGCTTCCGCTGCGAGCAGGAACCAGCCGATGGGGCCGCTTCCGGCGCGAGCAACAGCGACCGGGCCTCGCACGGTAGCAAAGCGAGAGGCCTGCATGTACACAAGCGTATCTACCATCAGATCTAACTTGCCCAGTAGTTGCAGGCCACCAACACCGGCGATAACCGCCTGCAAAATACCTGTGGCAGCGCTAATTGCTGCGGCATCCCCTTGCTCGGTGGCAGCTGCACCAACGACCCCATCCTTGATCGCCATCACTGCCGCCGCCCCCGCCGCAATCCCGATCGCCCACCGCTCGAATCCCCTGGCAATAGCATCCAACGCTTCGGCCGCCCTGGTATCCCCACGCAACCGTGCCTGATCGCGCAGCTTTTCGTAATACGCGCGGCTCAGGCCGGCTTGCCCGGCGCCGATGCCCAGCAGCTTGCCGCCGGCATCGAGCGCATGGGCAAAAGTGAGGCCGTCTTCCTTGCCCAAGGCCTTGAATGCAGCGCCTGCGCTATAGGCGGAAGCAAACAGCGCCACGCCGCTCAGCCCGATCCTGGCGTTGTGCCAGAAGCGCAGGCGCCCGCCAAGTTTTCCGATGGCGTGCTGTTGCGCCGCCACGCCCTGTGTGTCATAGACGTCGATGAGCGCATGCGCGGCCTGCGCCGCTGTCTGGGGCCGGAAGCCGTTGATGCCGTGCTGTCCGGTCTGCTTGCGCAACCATTCGCCGATGCCGTCCAGCGGTATCTCGTGGAGCCGGGCCACTTCGCCATCGAGTACTTCCATGATGGGGCGGTAGACACTGGTCCAGTAGGCATGCGGGGATTTCAGCCTGCCGGCGGAGACGAGCGCGCCGATCATCAGGCTGAGTTGCTGGGAGGCGCCATCGGGCGGCAGCCTGCCCAGCAGTTCCTGCAACGGTTTGAGCATCGGGTCGATGGCGAGGCGGCGCACCTGTCCCGCCGCCTTGCCCACGTACTTGGCCATGTCGGGGTGGCCCATGATGGCGTACTTGAGCAGGCCGGCGGGACCGTCCGGGGTGACTTGCGCGGCGAGATGGTCATTGCCGGGCTTGCACTGGATCAGGCCGGGCAGGATTTGCCCGACCAGGCAGCGCAGGTCCAGCGCGGCGGTGTCGTCGCCGGCATCGTGCGTTGCCACGATCAGGTCGAAGCGGGCCTTCTGCGCCTGGTACACCGACCACAGGTCCGTTGCGGCAACCGTGACCTGCCTGACGAACTGGTCGCGCTGCCCGGGATGGTCCTTAGCGAAACGCAGGCGTTCGTCTTCCCTGGCAAACGCGAGCCGCCCGGCCCTGGCGGCCAGGCCGGCCTGGTAGGCGCGATCGCGCGCGGCATTGGCCGCGCCGCCGCCGCTGCCGGGCGGCATGGCGCTGCCGACGGGGTCGTCCCGCAGTGCCTTCAGTTCGGCCTGTCGGGCGGCCTGCGCGCCCAGTTGGTCGACCAGGCTGGACACGCGCAGCTTGCGCCCGGCTTCGGCCGAGTAGGCGTTGAGTTCGTCCAGCCGCGCGTTGACGAGGAAGTTCAGTTCGCTGAGCATGCCGGCGAGGTCGTGCACGACCACCGCCAGCGGCACGATGTCCGTGCGCGGCATGCGTGCCACGTACATGGCATTGAGGATGGACTGGCATTCGCCGGCATCGGGCCGGGTCTCGCTCCAGGCGAAGACGCTGGGCTTGCCTTGCAGGCGGGGTTGCAATTCGTGCACCTGGGTCAGCCAGGCGGCATCGAAGGCATGCCGCTGGCCTGCGCCCTGCGCGGCCTTGATGCCGGTGGCCAGCATCGAGCGCAGCCCGCCCTCGTCCTTCTCGATCCGCCACAGGGCGGCATGGGTGAGGATGGTGTCGCTGACCAGCACAAAGGCCGTGCCGTCCCTGGCGTCGTGCGGCGCCAGCAGGTAGCGCACGGCGCCCGATTCGTCGGGCCGTGCGGCGCGGCCGGGGGCATCGCCGTCGTAGTCGGCCTGGGTCCACCAGATGTGCGCGAAACGGATGTCGTCGGTGACCTGGTAGTGCCGGGTCCACATGCGCCCGTCCCGGAAGAAGCACAGGTAGACGTAGCTGCGCGGACGCAGGACGCGCAGGCCGTAGCCTTTGCCGCCCACCAGCGCGGGATAGCCGGCCAGGCTGAGCGTGGCGAGGCCTTCTCCGATGAACGGGGTTTCCTTCCCGGCGGGGTCGAGGACCTTGCCGGCTACGCCGTAACGCAGCGGGTAGAGCGGGATACCGTGCTCGCACGATGGCGGCGAGATAGCCTTGCCTACGCGCTTGGCGCTGGCGTGGGGAGGCTGCAATGCCCTGGGGCATCGCGCGGTGGCGGCGGTCATGTCGATGGTCCCTTTTCCGGGATGGGTGAGATCCGGCGCAGGCGGTCTTCCAGGGCATGCAGGCGCTGCAGGCCTGCCATGTGTCGCTGTGTCAGGCCGGCGCGCAGTTCGGCGTCGGTCGCGAAGGGCGCTTGCGGATAGGCCAGGCGCAGCGCCATGTAGTGGCGCACGTCGCGCTCCAGGGTCAGCGCGAGTTTTTCCGCTTCCGTGGCGAACGCCGTGAGCTGGCGACACAATTCCTGTTGGTTTGCGGGATCGGCGAAGGCGGCGTGGAGCCGGGTGAAATGGCGCACGTTGTCGCGCATGAACCAGGCGTGGCTGGCGTGRCCGAGCGCGGCCTCGTCTTCGGATGTCAGCGCGACGTGGTGGCGGGGCGACAGTGCGGGGGCGTGCGCGTCGGGGTTGTCGGCGCACAGCCATTGGCCGCCTTGTTCCTCTGGCGTGCGCCACACGAGGGTCTGGATCGGGCCCAGTGTCTCGGCCAGGCGCGGGGCCGGCAGGCCCTCGCAGAGTTCTTCCAGCGCGCGCGGGGCGCCGAGGCTGTAGAAGAGAGGCAGGCCATCGGCAGCGATCAGCTGATGCAGTTGCTGCAGGTGGCCGAGCAAGCCGGCGTCATCGTCCCGGCTGAATAGCAGCAAGCCTGCCTGGCGGGGTGCCCAGTGCGCCAGAAAGTGTTCCAGTAGCGCTTTGTCCAGCGGTACCAGCAGGGGCCCGTGACGATAGCCGGGTGGCTGGTATTCGCGTTCCGTCTCGCGCCATATCCATTGATGATCGAAGCGTCCGGTGATGGCGCGGACTTCGGCTTCCAGGTCCGCATTCTCCGCGCCGTCGAGCCATAGCCAGCGGCGCGGCATGTCCGGCATGTCGTGCCAGGCGGGTTCCTGCACGCCCCGTACTCGCTGGCGCGGCCAGCCCGCCAGCGTTTGGCCGCCGGCGGTCACGCCCGCTCCTCGTTCCGTGGCCGGATGTCGCCGTGGCCGTGTCCCCGGCGGTGCAGCATGCGGCAGGGCAGGCTGCGAGGCGCGGGCGCGGTGAATGCGAAGTCAGCTTCGTCGCCAGCGGCGACAGCGAAGCGCGGATCGGATTGGCGTGGCATGGGAGACCTCCGTGCAATGCGGCGACATTGCATGTTGGTGGAGATCTCTTTGCCTGGGTGTCAGACGAATCCGCTTATCGATGGGGATGTTTCCCGGTGCCGATGTGACATGCCGCAAGGCGGCTCTTGCCTCGGTGCGCAGGCCGCGGCATGCCCCAAGGCCGCGGCGCCGGCGGTCCTACTTCAACCTCAACGGCTCCAGCAGCGCCGCGTCGTACTGCCCGCGATCGATGCGGCCGAGTTCGAACATCCGCAGCAGGATATAAGCCTGCCGCTGCCGCGCGCGCCGCGGGTTGACCACCGGGTTGTTGGCCGAGGGCGCCTTCGGCAGCCCCGCCAGCATCGCGCACTCGGCCAGCGTCAGTTGCCCCACAGGCTTGCCGAAATACACCTCGGCCGCCTCGGCGAAGCCATAGGCGCCCTGGCCGAGGTAGATCTTGTTCATGTACAGCTCGAGGATCTCGTCCTTGCGCATCGCATGTTCGATGCGGTAGGACAGCAGCACCTCGTATAGCTTGCGGGTATAGGTCTTCTGGCGCGACAGGAAAAAGTTGCGCGCCACCTGCATGGTGATGGTGGAGGCGCCTTGCGAGAGCTCGTCGGACAGGTTAGCCACGCCGGCGCGGATCACGCCGACATAGTCGATGCCGTCGTGCAGGTAGAAGCGCTCGTCCTCGATGGCGACCACCGCCTGCGTCAGCGCGGGCGGCAACTGGCCGATGGGGACGTAGCCGGGCGACTGCCGGAACGCGGCAAGCGCATCCAGCGTGGGAAGCTGGCGCTGGGCCACCAGTACCGCCAGCGTGCCCAGCAGGGCTGCGCCGAGCACCAGCAGCAGCACCAGCTTGATGAAGTTTGACCAGAGACGATTCATGGGCCGTATTGTGCCAGCACGCGGCGCATTGCAGCCGTGCGCGCGGTCCATCGGCCGTGTCGGCCGCGTGAGCCAGGTCGTCCGGCAGCGGCAGCGCGAGGATGGCCTTGGGAATTATCCCGCTGCCCGGCGCCGCCTGTCGAGGCCGGTCCGATGCGTCCATGACGCTGGTCAAAGAGTCGGTTCGCGCGTGGATTTCCCGCGTGCATTTCGGTGTCACAACTTGTGACCATTGCGCGGCAATGGGCTGGCGGGCGTCACATGCCGCGGGCCAGTGCGTCGCGCGCCGCAATGCATGCCGCGGCACACCGCACGCGGCGATCTGAAGATATTGGAGCGCATGATGAAGATTTTAGTGATGGGCCTGCGTGCTGGCGTTGACGCGGGCCGGCTGCGCGAAGCCCTGGCTGCCCATGTGCGCGTCAGGGATGTGGAGCTGATCTGCGACGGCGATCGCGCCCATCCGTGGGCCTGGGTCGACCTGGATCTCGACGATGTCGATCCCATGAGTGTGTGGAAACTGGTGGCAAGGCTCGATCACCGTTATATTGCTGGCTGCCATACGCGCTGGCATGTGCCCGCGCACCGCGCGCGCTGATGCGCGCGGATCATATTCAGGATAAGGACCGAGGCAAGCAATGCATGCTGGAGAGAACGAAGCGCAAGCCACGGCGCTGATGCTGGACAACGTGGTCAATCTGCGCGACCTCGGCGGCCTCGGCACGCAGGACGGTCGCCGCGTGCGCAGCGGCAAGCTGTTCCGCAGCGGCAATCCGGCCTTCGCCAGCGTGGCCGACATGGCGCGCCTGCGCGCGCTGCAACTCGACATGGTGATCGACTTCCGCTCTTCCGGCGAGAAATCGCCCGAAGAGGGTGCGTTCGGCCAGGCCTTCCGCTGGGTCGCCACGCCGGTGCTCGAAGGCAGCATGTCGATGGCGGAGCTGATGCCGCGCATGCGTGACGGCAGCCCCGCGCAGATGGAGGCCTTCATGCTGGAGGTCTACGGCGATTTTCCGCGCAAGTACCAGGCTGCCTTCGGCGGCTTCCTCAAGACCGCGGAAGCGGGCGGCAACCTGCTGTACCACTGCACCGCAGGCAAGGACCGCACCGGATTCGCGTCGTTGTTGCTGCTCGCCGGCCTGGGTGTCGGCCGGGAAGCCATCATGGCCAACTACCTGGAGTCCAATCACTGGAACCAGGGCTTCAACGCGCAGATGAGCGCGCGGGCCGCGCAGGGCGGCGTCGATCCCGAAGTGATGCGGCCGCTGCTGGAAGTGCGGGCGTCCTACCTGGAGGCGTCGATGCAGGCCATCGAGCGGGACTACGGCGGCATGGCGGCTTACCTCGGCGAGGTGCTCGCGGTGGATGTGCGGCGCCTGCGGCAGGCCTATCTGGCGTCCTAGGCCGCTTTCTCCGCCAGCATGATGCGCGCGGTATTCAGCGCGATCATGCCCTCCTCGTCCGTGGGCAGCACCAGCACTGGCACGCGGCTGCCGTTGCGGCTGATGCGCTGGCGGTTCTCGCCGTTGGCGGCGGCGTCCAGGCTGATGCCGAACAGGTCGGCCAGGCGCGCGCAGATCCGCTCGCGCACGGGCGGCGAATTGGCGCCGATGCCGGCCGTGAACACCAGCGCGTCGAGCCCGCCCAGCGTGGTGGCCAGCTTGCCGATTTCCTGCGCGGCGCGGTAGGCGTAGAAATCGATCGCCAGGCGCGCGCGCGGCGCGTCGCTGGCCAGCAGGGCGCGCATGTCGCTGCTCACGCCGGACAAGCCCTTGAGCCCCGATTCCTGGTACAGCATGGTCTCGATGTCTTTGGTGCTCATGCCTTGCTGCGACAGCCACAGGACGGCGCCGGCGTCGATGGCGCCGCAGCGCGTGCCCATCGGCAGGCCGTCGAGCGCGGTGAGGCCCATGGTGGATTCGATGCTGCGGCCCTCGCGCATGGCGCACAGGCTGGCGCCGTTGCCGAGGTGCGCCACGATGACGCGGCCGGCGGAGAGATCGGGCGCCACCTGCTGCAGCCGGCGCGCGATGTACTCGTAGGACAGGCCGTGGAAGCCGTAGCGGCGGATRCCGCGCTCGAAGTATTCGTAGGGCAGCGCCAGCAGCTGCGCCATCTCGTCGTGCCCGGCGTGGAAGGCGGTATCGAAACAGGCCACCTGCAGCAGCGCCGGCGCCGCCGTGCGCACCGCGCGGATCGCGGTGAGGTTGTGCGGCTGGTGCAGCGGCGCCAGCGGCACCAGTGCCTCGAGCCTGGCGATCACCTCGTCGTCGATCTTCACCGCCGCGGAAAAATCGGCGCCGCCATGCACCACGCGATGGCCGATCGCCACCGGCGGCGCATCGCGCAGGCCGATGCTGAGCACCAGGCGGATCAGTCGGAAGGCGGCGTCGTGATCGGCCACCTGTGCCACCGGGAAGCGTTCGTCGGCGACCACGCGGCCGTCGGCCATGCTCGCGGTCAGGCGCGGCGCCACGCCGATGCCCTCGATCTGGCCGTGCGCGCTGAGCACCGGGTTGATGTCGGGGCTGGCGTGCGCGGCCTCGGGTACGGTGTAGACCGAGACCTTGACGCTGGACGAGCCGGCATTGACGACGAGAATGGTGGGATGGGTGGCGCTCACGCTGGCATGCCTCCTTGCAACAACATCGATGGGAACGACCGGATGCGGCGATTCAGACCGCGGCGCTCGCCTGGGCGGTGCGCCGCGCATGCGCCAGCAGCACGGTGATGGCGCAGCTGCCGATGCGCGCGCGCACGCTGTCGGCGCGGCTGGTGAGGATGATGGGCACGCGTGCGCCCAGCACGATGCCGGCGGCTTCGGCGCCGGCCAGGAAGGTGAGTTGCTTGGCCAGCATATTGCCGGATTCGAGGTCCGGCACCAGCAGGATGTCGGGGTCGCCCGCCACCTCGGAGACGATGCCCTTGGTGACGGCGGCCTCGCGGCTGATGGCGTTGTCGAATGCCAGCGGGCCGTCGAGGATGCCGCCTTCGATCTGCCCGCGCCGGCTCATCATGCACAGCGCCGCGGCGTCGATGGTGGAGGGGATCTTGTCGGTGACCGTCTCCACCGCCGAGAGGATGGCCACCTTGGGGCTTGCGATGCCGAGCACGCGCAGCAGGTCGATCGCGTTGCGGCAGATATCGGCCTTGTCGTTGAGGGTGGGGAAGATGTTGACCGCGGCATCGGTGATGAACAGCGGCTTGTGATAGCTGGGCACGTCCATGGCGAACACGTGCGAGAGGCGGCGCGCGGTGCGCAGGCCGGTCGCGGAGGCGGTGACCTCGTGCATCAGCTCGTCGGTGTGCAGGCTGCCCTTCATCAGCAACTCGGCCTCGCCGGCGCGTATCGCCGCCACCGCGCGCGCGGCGGCGGCGTGGCTGTGTGGCACGTCGATCAGTACGGCGTCGCCCAGCGCCAGCGCATTGGCCTCGGCGACCTGGCGGATGCGCGCGGCGGGCCCGATCAGCAGCGGCACGATCAGGCCGAGGCTGGCCGCCTGCAGCGCGCCGCCGAGCGAGGATGCATCGCAGGGGTGCGCCACGGCGGTCGGAATGGCGGGCAGGTCGGCGCAGCGCGCGAGCAGGACGGAATACTTGTCGAGATTCTGGGTCATCGGCTTTCCAGTGCGTCCGGGTGAGTCGATCCGGGTGAGTCGATCCAGCGTCGGCGCGCGGGGGCGTGCTGCGTCGCGCAAAAAAAGCAAAGCCAAGTATAGGTCATGTTGCGGGCGCCAAGATGACACCGCGCAAGCGCGGCATGGCTTGGCGCGTCCGTGGCCGAGTGGCGCCCGCGCGGCGCCGGAGGGCGCTTGTCAAGCGTCGGGACCGCTGGTAGATTTGCTGTGCTGCAGGGCAACAATCCGGCAACGACCCGGTGCCTGCCCCTGCCTCCAACGCCACATGCAGGAGGAAGCCGAGTGAACGCACGTGTACCCGTCATCCAGTCTGGCAGCGAATACGGGGGCCGGGGATCCGGGCTGCCGATGCCCCCCGCGTGGTCCTACGCCATCGATGCCTGGCAGCGCGGCATCCTGTTGCTGGACATCCTGCGCGAGCGCGGCAACCAGACCTTGGAGCACGAGCGCGAAGGCATGCCGCCGGTGCTGGCGTTCAGCCACGAGATCGTGGTCGACGGCCGCACGCTCGCGCAGCCCGCCAACTATGCGCTGCTGCGCGTGCTGCCGCCGCCGGGCTGCGAAGACAGCGACGACACCAGTCGGCCCTTCGTGGTCATCGATCCGCGCGCCGGGCACGGCCCCGGCATCGGCGGCTTCAAGATCGACAGCGAGATCGGCATCGCGCTGCGGCGCGGCCATCCCTGCTACTTCGTCACCTTCTTCCCCGTGCCGTGCCCGGGGCAGACCATCGAGAGCGTGGCGCGCGCCGAAGCCGTGTTCCTCCAGGCCGTGGTCGAGCGGCACCCGCATGCGCAGGGCAAGCCCTTCGTGATCGGCAATTGCCAGGGTGGCTGGGCGCTGATGATGCTGGCCGCGGCCGCGCCCGATCTGCCCGGGCCGCTCCTGCTCGCTGGCTCGCCGCTGTCGTACTGGGCCGGCGTGCGCGGGCGCAATCCGATGCGCTACAGCGGTGGCCTGCTGGGCGGCTCTTGGCTGGCGTCGCTCGCGGCCGATCTCGGCAACGGCCGCTTCGACGGCGCCTGGCTGGTGCAGAACTTCGAGCAGCTCAATCCCGCCAACACCTTGTGGAAGAAGCTCTACGACGTGTACGCGAACGCCGACACCGAGCGCGAGCGTTTCCTCGCGTTCGAGCGCTGGTGGGGCGGCCACTTCCTGCTCAACCGCGCCGAGATCGACTGGATCGTGCAGAACCTGTTCGTCGGCAACCATCTCACGGCCGGCGAGGTGCGCAGCGCCGACGGCAACGTCACGGTGGACCTGCGCAACGTGCGCTCGCCGATCGTGGTCTTTGCTTCCTGGGGCGACAACATCACGCCGCCGCAGCAGGCGCTGGACTGGATCCCCGATCTCTACGCCAGCGTCGACGAGATCGTCGCCAACGAACAGGTCATCGTCTACTGCCTGCACGAGAAAGTAGGGCACCTCGGCATCTTTGTCTCGGCCAGCGTGGCCAACCGAGAGCACACCGAGCTGATCTCCGCGCTGGACCTGATCGACGTGCTGCCGCCCGGCCTGTACGAGGCGCGCATCGAGGACATCGCACCTGATACTTCGCACCTGGAGCTGATCGACGGCCGCTACCTGGTGCGCTTCGAGCGCCGGACCATCGCCGATATCCTCGCGCTCGACGACGGCCGCGAAGACGAGCAGGCCTTCGAGGTGGTGCGGCGCGTGGCGCAGGTCAATCAGCGCCTGTATGACACCTTTGTCTCGCCGGCGCTGCAGGCCGTGACCTCCGAAGCGGGCGCCTACGCAATGCGGCAGATGCATCCCGCGCGGCTGGAGCGCTCGCTGGCGTCCGACGCGAATCCGTGGATGGCGTGGATTGCAGCGCTGGCGCCCGCGGTGCGCGAGGCGCGCCAGCCCGTGGCGCAGGACAATCCTTTCCTGGCGCTGGAGCGCGCTGCGTCGGACGGCATCGTGCGCATGCTGGATGCCTGGCGCGACCAGCGCGACGCTGGCTGCGAGCAGCTGTTCGAGGCGCTGTACCAGTCGCCCTGGCTGTCTGCGCTGGTGGGCTTCGCGCCCGGCGCGCAGCGGCGCGGGCCGCCGCCGCAAAGCGTGGCGCTGCGCGAGGAGCTGACCGCCCGTCGCATCCACGATGCGCGGCAGCAGATCGACCAGGGCACGCCGCTGGATGCCTTCATGCGAATCCTTGCCTATGTCGCCGACGAGAGCGCGGGGATCGAGGAGCGTCCCTTCAACCTGATGCGCAAGATGGCGAAGGAGCACCTGGCGCAGCAACCGGACATTGCGACCGTCAAGGCCACGGTCAAGCGCCAGAGTTTTATCGTCGGGCTCGATCCCGCGCGCGCGGTGGCCGCGTTGCCACAGCTGTTGCCGGACGGCGCGCAGCGCCACCGCGTGATGGTGGCGATCCACCGCATCCTTACCGTGCGCGCGCCGCTCGAAGGCGCGAGGCTGGCGCGCTACCGCGAGGTTGCGCGCGTGCTGGGTACCGATCACACGGCACGGCCGGCGCCGGTCGGCGCGCCCGTGCCGGCAGCCGGCGCCACCGATGCGGCCGAATCCAACTCCTGAACGAACGAGGCTTCTCATGACGCAAGTTCCGAATCCCCCCTTGCTGGGCGCTCGCGTGCTGGTGGTCGGCGTGGCCAATGCGGAATCCATCGCATGGGGCTGCGCGCGCGCCTTCCGCGAGCTTGGCGCCGAGATCGCGCTGACCTATCTCAACGACAAGGCCTACCCGCATGTGGCGCCGCTGGCCGAGGCGGTAGGCGCGACCATCCTGATGCCGCTCGACGTGGAAGATCCCGCGCAGGAGCAGGCGCTGTTCGAGCGCATCGCGCAGCAATGGGGCAAGCTCGACGCGCTGGTCCACTCGGTGGCGTTCGCGCCGAGGGAGGACCTGCACGGTGGCCTGCTCAATTCGTCGGCGTCCGGCTTCGCGCGCGCCATGGATGTGTCCTGCCATTCCTTCGTGCGCCTGGCGCGGCGCGCGGTGCCGCTGATGAGCGACGGCGGCAGCCTGTTCGCGATGAGCTACGAGGGCGCCGTCCGGGTGGTGCCGAACTATGACCTGATGGGTCCGGTCAAGGCTGCGCTCGAGGCCACCTGCCGCTACCTGGCGCACGAGCTGGGCCCGCGCGGCATCCGCGTGCACGCGATCTCGCCCGGCCCGCTCAAGACCCGTGCCGCCTCCGGCCTGAAGGATTTCGAGCGGCTGCTGGCCGACGCTGCCGGGCGCGCGCCGCTCGGCGAGCTGGTGGACATCATGGACGTGGGCTTCGCCACCGCCTACCTGGCCACGCCGTACGCGCGCCGCATTTCCGGCAACACCGTCTACGTGGATGGCGGCGTGCACATCATGGGGTAGCGCCTTGCCGGCCCGCGCCGCCTACAATGGTTGAAACAACAAGGGCCGGTGCCGTCCACGCGTACGCGCGCCCCTCCTATCGGGAGCACGACATGAAGGTACTCATCCGGGGCCTGCACCGCGATGTGACCGAACCGATGCTGCGCGAAAAGCTGGCGCCCTACGCGCCTGTCATCTCGGTGGAAATGGTGCGCGAGGGTGACCCGGAGCACCCGTGGGCCTGGGTCGACCTGGCCGTCGACCCGTTTACGGCGTGGCGCCTGCTGCGCCAGTTCGACCGCCAGTATTTCGCCGGCAGCATGATGCGCTGGTATATCCCCGCCCACCAGGGCTAGGCGCGCCGGCATGTCCGGATTGGCATTACCATAGCTGGCTGTGCCACTTTGCGGCGCTGCCCTGGCGCAGCGCCCCTCCACGCATGCTAGAACTCGACGGTGCGATCTGGTTTCGCTCCGGCAGCCGGGACTGGGGCGGCCGCGAGCGCATCGCCCTGCTGGCGGCGATCGGCGAGCACGGCTCGATCACCGCCGCGGCCAAGGCCGTGGGCCTGAGCTACAAGGCCGCCTGGGACGCCATCGACGCGATGAACAACAGCGCTGGCGAGCCCCTGGTGGTGCGCGCCACCGGCGGCAAGGGCGGCGGCGGCACGGTGCTGACCGCGCGCGGCCAGAGCCTGATCCGTACCTATCGCGCGCTCGAGCTGGAACACCAGCGCTTCATCGCCCACCTTGCCAGCCTGGGCAACCTTGCCGAGCCCGCGCAGGATGACCTCGACCTGATCCGCCGCTTCATGGTCCGGACCAGCGCGCGCAACAAGCTGTTCGGCACGGTGGCGGCGATCCGCGCCGGCGCCGTCAACGACGAGGTCGCGCTGGCGCTGGCGGGCGGCCAGCAGGTCATCGCCACGATCACCCATGAAAGCGTGCAGACGCTGGGCCTGGCGCCGGGCGTGGAGGCCTTTGCCCTGGTCAAGGCGTCCTCGGTACTGCTTGGCCTGCCGGACTCGGGCCTGCGGCTGTCGGCACGCAACCAGTTGCCCGGCAGCGTGGCGCGCGTGCTGCCCGGCGCGGTCAGCACCGAAGTGGCGCTCGAACTCGATGGCGGCGGCACCGTGGTGTCCGTCGTCACCAGCGACAGCGTGGCGGCGCTGGGGCTCGTGCAAGGCAGCCGTGCGCTGGCCGTGTTCAAGGCTTCGAGCGTGATCCTCGGCACCCTGTGAGCGGCGCGGCGCCCGGCCGCGCTAGAATCCGGCCTCCGCGCCGCGGCGGCAGAAGCGGCGGTGGCGGCTGCAGCGGCGGCAATGAGCAGAACAACAAGAACCGAATGAAGAAAACGCCCGGGCATCGCTCCCGCCTGACCATTTTTTGCTGGCCGCACGGCCATTGCACGGCGCGCGCCGGCCTGCCGGCGGGAGGGCGCTGAGCATGGACGCCGCCATTGCCGGCTTCAGCCTGGGGCTGTCGCTGATCCTCGCCATCGGCTCGCAGAATGCCTTCGTGCTGCGCCAGGGCCTGCGGCGCGAGCACGTGTTCTGGGTCTGCCTGGTGTGCGCGCTGTCCGACGCCGCGCTGATCCTGATGGGCGTGTCGGGCTTCGCCGTGCTGATGCGCAAGCTCCCGTGGCTTGGCGACGCCATGCGCTACGGCGGCGCGGCCTTCCTGCTGTGGTACGGCGCGCGCAGTTTCTGGGCCGCGTGGCGCACCTCGGGCGTACTCGCGCCGAGCGATGCGCAGCCGCGTCCGCTGGCGGCCACGCTGGCGGTGTGCCTGGCGCTGACCTGGCTCAACCCGCATGTGTACCTCGATACGGTGATGCTGATCGGCTCGGTTTCCACCCAGTTCGCCGGACGCGCGAGCGCTTTCGCGGCCGGGGCGATGGTGGCCTCGTTCGTATTCTTTTTCGCGCTGGGCTACGGCGSCGCGCTGCTGCGGCCGGTGTTCGCCAGGCCCACGGCGTGGCGCGTGCTGGAGATCGTGATCGGCATCACCATGTGGGTCATCGCCGCGCGGCTGCTGCTGGACTGAGATGCCGCGACACCGCGCAACCAGCACGGAAACACGGAAACACGGAAACACGGAAACACGACATGCCTAGAAACGTGGAAATCAAGGCCCGCATCGCCAGCATCGATGCGCTGGTCCCGCTGGTGGCCCCGCTGGCCGATCACGGGCCGGAACGGATCGAGCAGGACGATACCTTCTTCCGCTGCGCCAGCGGCCGGCTGAAGCTGCGCGCGTTTGCCTCGGGCGAGGGGCAACTGATCTTCTACGCGCGCGCCGACCAGGCCGGGCCCAGGGAGAGCCACTACATCATCTCGCCGACGGCGGCACCCGATTCATTGCGTGCCGCGCTGGCGGCGGCCTGGGGCGAGGACGGACGTGTGCGCAAGACGCGCGTGCTCTACCTGGCGGGCCGCACGCGCGTGCACCTGGACCGGGTGGAAGGGCTGGGAGATTTCCTCGAGCTGGAAGTGGTGCTGGCCGAAGGCGAGCCGGCCGCGGCGGGCGTGGCCGAAGCGCACGCCTTGCTGGCCAGGCTCGGGGTGGCGCAGGAGCAGCTGGTGGAAACCGCCTACGTGGACCTGCTGCGCGCGGGGTAAGGCAGGAGCGGGGCGCGGGTGGCTACACCCGCGCCGATGCCGGCGCATAGACCTGCGGATGGCCTTTCACCGGCCCGCCCCCGTGGATGCGCCCGTCGCGCACCTCCAGCACATGATCCCCGAGCGCTTCCACATCATCGGGGTCATGCGAAATCACCAGCATCGGCACCTCGAGATCGGCCTGCAAGGCCTTCAGCTCGGTGCGCATGCGTACGCGCAGCGCGGGGTCCAGCGCGGAGAACGGCTCGTCGAGCAGCACGATGTCCGGCTGTGCAACCAGCGCGCGCGCCAGCGCCGTGCGCTGCTTCTGGCCGCCGGAGATCTCGCCGGGATAGTTGCCGGTGATCGCGCCCAGGCCAAAGGCATCGATCCAGCGCCGTGCTTCGGGGTGGCTGGCCTTGCGGCGCGGGTTGCGCCAGCCGCGCTCGAGCCCGAAGGCGATGTTCTGCGCCACCGTCAGGTGGGGAAACAGCGCGTAGTCCTGGAACAGGTAGGCCACGCGGCGCTCCTGCGGGCGTACGTTGACATGGGCCTGGCTGTCGAACAGGGTGCGGTCGTTCAGCACGATGCGGCCGCTGTCGGGCCGCAGCAGGCCGGCGATGGCCCGCAGCGTGAGGCTCTTGCCCGCGCCCGAGGGGCCGAACAGCGCGATGCGGCGGCTCGTGGAGTCGAAGGCGATGTCCAGCGAGAAGCGGCGGTCGTCGGAGCCGAGATCCTTGCGGACTGTCACATGCATGCTCATGGCGGATCTACCCTAAGGCCTTGCGGCTGGATGGCACCAGCCGGCCTGCCGCCACCAGCAGCACCACGCAGGTGACCGAGGTCACCAGCACCAGCAGGTTGGCGGTATTGTCGTCGCCGGCCTGCACGGCCTCGTAGATGGCGACCGACAAGGTTTGCGTGCGGCCCGGCAGGTTGCCGGCCACCATCAGGGTGGCGCCGAACTCGCCCAGGGCCCGCGCGAAGGCCAGCAGCACGCCGGCGATGATGCCGCGCGCGGCCAGCGGCAGCGTGACGCGGAAGAAGATGCCGGCCTCCGGCGTGCCGAGCACGCGCGCGGCGTCCTCGTACTGGGTGTTCACACCCTCGAAGGCGGCGCGCGCGGACTTGAGCACCAGCGGGAAGGCGACGATGGTGGACGCCAGCACCGCGCCCTGCCAGGTGAAGACCAGCTCGATGCCGGCGCGGCCCAGCCATTCGCCCAGCACGCCGCGGCGCCCCACCATGACCAGCAGGTAATAGCCCATCACGGTGGGCGGCAGCACCAGCGGCAGCGTGAGGATGGCGTCGACCACGTCGCGCGCGCCGGAGCGCCAGCGCGACAAGGCATAAGCCGCGGCCACGCCGAGCACAGTGTTGAGCACGGTGGCCCAGCCCGCTACCTTGAGCGACAGCGCCAGCGGGACCCAGACGGATTGCAGGGAATTCATAAGGATGGCCGGCCGGACCAGGCGGGCCGGCGGCGGGAGGAGCCGGGCCCGGTTCCCGCACCCGGCTCGCGCGTGAGGGTCAGGGCTTCAGGAAGCCATACTTGGCCAGTACGGCCTGGCCTTCGGCCGACAGCACATAGCTGACGAAGGCGGAGGCCTCGGCCGGCTGCCTGGCGATGGCGGTGACGGCGATCGGGTAGGTGACCGGCTGGCGGGTCGGCACGCGCAGCGCCACCTTGACCTTGTCCGGCATGATGGCCGCGTCGGTGGCGAAGACGAAGCCGGCCTCGACTTCGCCGCGCGCCACGTAATCCAGGCTCTGGCGCACGTTCTGCGCCATCACGCCCTTGGCCGACACGGCGTCCCACACGCCCGCGGCTTCCAGCGCGCCCTTGGTATAGCGGCCCACCGGCACCGAGGCCGGGTTGCCGAAGGCAATGCGCTTGAACTCGGGCTTGGCCAGATCCTGCAGCTTGCCCACTTCCTGCTTGCTGTCGGCCGGCAGGATCAGCGCGAGCTGGTTGGCGGCGAAGTCGCGGCGCGTCGAGGCGTTCACCACGCGCGCGGCCTCGGCCTTGGTCATCGCATCCTGGTCGGCGGAGGCGAACACGTCGGCCGGCGCGCCGTTGACGATCTGCTGCATCAGCACGTCCGAGGCGCCGAAGTTCAGGATCACCTTGGTCTGCGGATGCGCGCGCTCATAGGACTCCGCCAGCGACTTGAAGGCGTTGGTCAGGCTGGCTGCGGCCGATACCACCAGGTCGGCGCCGAAGGCGGCCGGCGCGGACAGCGCCAGCGTGGCGGACAGCAGCAGGCCGGCCGCGAACGAAGCGGTCCGGCGGGTGCCGCGCGATCGACGGGGCAGGGCGGGCGAAGCGGGGATCGGTTGCATGGGCATGGCGGTGCGCAGGTTGGCGTAGCTGGGGTAGCTGGAGTAGCGGACTTAGCAGGCAGGACGGGCCCGCAAGCCTGCCAAATGCGCAATATATGACGGTATATAACGCGGCGTCAATGGCACATTCGCCAGCTTCGGCATGCCTTGCGCGCGATGACCGGGGCGCGCATGCATGCCATCTGCGCCGTCACGGCCGTGTAACCGGTGCGTCACCCTGCTGCCATTGACGCCCGCGACAATGTCCGGCGCCGGGCGCCACGCAAAAAAAATGCCGGCGGGTGGCCGGCATCACGCCTTGCGAATGAGGGGCCCGCGCTCATGCCGGCGGGTTGATGTCCTTGAAGGCGCTCTTGAGCATCTGGCGCAGCTCCGGTCCATCCTCGTGCTGGTGGACCTGCACCGCATGCTGCACGGCGACCTGGAGCAGTTCGTCCTCGGTGTCGGCGCTGAGGGCGACCGTGCACTTGGACTCGCTGGGGAAATCGCGGCAATCGATGTATTTGCGTCCCATGGGTGACTCCTGACGCGGGTGAGGGTTGTGTATCGGCCGGGGCAGCTGCCGTGTCCCGGTGGCAGCGTCCCGCTGCGTGCCGCCGGGCCGCGTGTTCAGTATAGGGCGGCCGCCGCAAAAACCCGCCCTCGCCGTCAGATCGGCTATCCTCGAGCGTCACTTAGTCCATGGCACCAGCCGACACCCAACCCCCGACACCAAAGCCAAGATGAAATCGATCTACCTAGCCGGTTTCGACGTCTTCCGTGCCAACGCCGTCGCCTACGGCGAACGCCTGAAAGCGCTGTGCGCCCAGCACGGCTTTGCGGGCCTGTATCCGCTCGACAAGGCCGCCCCGGCGGGCCTGCCGGGGCCCGATACCGCACGCTGGATCTACGAGGCCAATATCAACCTGCTGCGCCGCGCCGATATGGTGATGGCCAATCTCGACGACTTCCGCGGGCCCGGCGAGCCGGATTCGGGGACGGTGTTCGAGGTCGGCTTCGCGGTGGCATTGCAGAAGCCGGTGTGGGGCTACAGCAGCGACGCCGGCACCTTGCTCGAGCGGGTGGGCGTGGCGAAGGCCGCATCGGGCGAGATGCTCGATGCGCGCGGCTTCGTGGTGGAGGATTTCGGCCTGGGCAAGAACCTGATGCTGGCCTGCTCCGTGAAGCTGGTGGACGGCGGGCCGGCGCAGTGCCTGGCGGCGATGGCGGAAGCCGAGCGGCGGCGCAGTTGCCGCGGCAACGGTACGCAGGCCGAAGACTGAACAGCGGCGGGGGCTACCCCTGCGGTCAGCGCCGCAATGCGTCCATGCCGGCGGCGATGTCGTCGGCCGTGTTGGCCACGATCTGGCGGTAGGCGGCCACCACGCCGTCCACCGCGCCCGGCGCCGGCAGTTCGGCCTGGGTGCGGCCGGCGCTGATCTTGCCATCGGGCAGGCGGCGCACGGTCCAGTTGATGGTGGCGCTGGCGCGCTGGCCGACGCTGGCCTCCAGGCGCACCACTTCGGTCGTGATGCGGTACACCGGCGCCACGTCCGACAGGCCCTGCTGGTAGGTGTCGACCGCGCCGAGCCGGGCCTGCAGCTGCTGCGAAAGCGCATCGCGAAGTTCGTCGGGCAGCGGCGCGGACCAGCGCGACAGGTCGAGCAGCCTGAGCTCGCCGTCCTGGCCGTCGCGTACCACCAGTTGGGGGCGGTTCAACCGCTCCGGCACGCGCACCGGCGCCACCTCGATCCACATCGGCTGTGCGGCGGCGGCGGGAGCGGCTGCGTCGGCGCCGCCGGCGCCCTGCGCCAGCGTGTAATAGCGCGGATCGGGCGAGGCGCAGCCGGGCAGCAGCGCGGCCGCGAGCGGCAGGGCGAGCAGCACGGCAGACATCATCTTGCGGGTCATCATTGTTTCTCCGGCTTGCCGCGCACCAGCGCTTCGGGGTGGCGTTCCAGGTAGTCGGTCAGCGCGCGCAGCGACGCCGCGGTGCGCGTGAGCTCCTGCATCATGCGGCGCGTGTCTTGCTGCAGCGGCGCGTCGGAGGCCAGCGTGCCGCTGGCGGCGCTGAGCGTCTTGCGGGCGTCCTGCAGCGCGGCCACCACCTGCGGGGCCACGTCGCCGTTGAGCTGGCTGACCAGCTTGTCGGCGCCGGCGAGCATGGTGTTGAGCGAGGCCATGGAGGTACGCACGTCCTGGCCGATCTGCTCGAACGGCACCTTGTCGATCTTGTTGACGATGTCGCCCAGCTTGGCCTGGAGTTCGTCGAAGGTGCCCGGCGTGGTGGCCAGTTCGGGCATCGCGGCGTTGAGGTCCACGTTGACCGGTGGCGCCTTGGGGAAGAAGTCCAGCGCCACGTAGAGCTGCCCGGTCAGCAGGTTGCCGGTGCGCAATTGCGCGCGCATGCCGCGCTTGATCAGGGTCTGGACGATGTTGCGGGCACGATTGACGTCTTCCATGTCGCGCGCGCGGAAGCCCATGCGCGAGGGATAGAGTTCCACCACCACCGGTAGCCGGAAGGCCTTCTTGTCGCTCAGGTACTCGATGCCGATCGAGCGCACCTGGCCCACCACCACGCCGCGGAAGTCGACCGGCGCGCCGGGCGAGAGCCCGCGCACCGACTGGTCGAAGTTCAGCACGGCGAGCGATGGTATCAGTTCCTCGGGCTCCTTCATCGCTTCGGTCTGGTCGCTGGAGAGCAGGAACTGGGTGTTCTCGTTGGCGGCCGCGGTCACTCTGCTGTCGTCCGGCGCCTGGAAGGCCACGCCGCCCAGCAATACCGTCACCAGCGACTGCGTATTGAGCTTGAAGCCGCCGGCGTCGAGCTTGATGTCCACGCCGCTGGCGTGCCAGAAGCGGGTATCGGCCGTGACCAGGTTATCGTAGGGCTTGTTGATGAACACGCGCAGCGAGAGATCGCGCCCGTTGGGCTCGAGCTGGTAGGCCACCACCTGCCCCACCTGCACGCGGCGGTAGTAGACCGGCGAGCCTATGTCGAGCGAGCCGAGATCGGCGGCGCGCAGCAGGAACTGCTTGCCCGAGGCATCGGTGGTGACCGCGGGCGGCACTTCGAGCCCGGTGAAGTCGCGCACGCGCTCCTCGGACTTGCCGGCGTCCACGCCGATATAGGCACCCGACAGCAGCGTCTCCAGCCCCGAGATGCCGCTGGTGGCGAAGCGCGGGCGCACCACCCAGAAGCGTGTGTCCTTGGCGGAAAAGCTGGCCGCGTCCTGGGTCAGGTCGATCTTGGCGATCACGTGCGAGCGGTCAGGCGCCAGGCGCACCGACTTGACCAGGCCGATGTCCACGTCCTTGTAGCGCACCGGCGTCTTGCCAGGCGTGAGGCCTTCGGCGGTGCGGAAGGTGACCGTGATCCCGGGGCCGCGCTCGGCCAGCGTGTGGATCAGCAGCGAGAGCCCGACCACGGCGGCCACGATCGGAATCAGCCATACCAGCGAGGGCAGCCAGCGTGCGCGCCTGCGGCGCTCGGGCGCGGGCGGCAGCGGCGGAGGTGGCGGCGGAGCAGAGGGGTTGTCAAGGTCGGGCATCGTTTGTATCCAGCGAATCCCACAGCAGGCGGGGATCGAAACTGAGTGAGGCCAGCATGGTCAGCACCACCACGGAGCCGAAGGCCATGGCACCGGCGCCGGGGATGATGGTGGCGAGCGCGCCCGCGCGCACCAGCGAGGCCAGCAGCGCTACCACGAAGATATCGAGCATCGACCAGCGGCCGATGACTTCCACCAGGCCGTACAGCCTGGTCTGCTGGCGGATGCGCCAGCGCGAGCGAAAGTGCACGGACAGCAGCAGCAGCGTGAGGATCATCATCTTCAGCAGCGGCACCACGATGCTGGCGATCAGCACCACGATGGCCAGCAGGTTCGATCCCGACAGCCACAGGTAGACCACGCCGGAGAAGATGGTGTCGCGCTGCGTGCCGAGGATGGACTGGGTCACCATCACCGGCAGCAGGTTGGCGGGGATATAGAGGATGAAGGCCGACAGCAGGAAGGCCCAGGTGCGCGTGAGGCTCTGCGGCTTGCGGTGGTGCAGGGTGGCGCCGCAGCGCGGGCAGGGCTCGCCCGCCAGCGCGCGCGGGCTGAGCGCGTCGCAGGCGTGGCAGGACACCAGCCCCATCGAGGTGGCGGTGGGCACCTGCGGCAGCGGCTTTGCCTCGTCGTCGTCGGTCAGTTCCGCCACCACGCCGGCGGCTATGCGCCGCGAGCGGGCCAGGGCGCCGTTGCCGCGCTTGCCCCCGTGCTGGTCGCTGCCGGGCGGGGTGTGGTCGGGCGCGGCGCTCATCGCGGCGGCTCCTCGTCCAGGTACTGCCACAAGTCGCGCGGGTCGAACGACAGCATCGCCGCCAGCACCACCACCAGCGCGCCGAACGACCACAGCGCCACGCCGGGCAGCACCTGGGCCATGGTGGAAAGCTTCACCAGCGTGACCAGCACCCCGATCATGAAGACCTCGATCATGCCCCAGGGACGGGTCTGGCGGATGCCGCGCACGATGCGCTCGAAGCCGGCCGGCATGCGGTGGCGCGCCATCGGCACCAGCAGGTACAGCATCATCAGCATCTCGGTCAGCGGAAACAGGATGGTGGTGGCGAACACCAGGATCGCCACCAGCGACATATTGTCGGCATGGAGCGCCAGCACCGCGCCCCACAGCGTGGTCTCGGTGCGCACGCCCTTGAGATCCATCTCGACGATCGGGTAGGCGTTGGACACCGCGAACAGGATCAGCGCGGCCAGCACCAGCGGCAGCAGCCGCGCATAGGCGCGCGAGCTTTCGCGGTAGAGCTGGCCACCGCAGCGCAGGCACAGCGCCCGCTCGCCGGTGCCAAGGCGCTCGCGCTGGTAGACCGCGTCGCAGTATTCGCAGGCCACCAGATGCGCCAGCGCCGCCGGCGCGACTGGCGTGCCGGGCGCGCCCGGACTGGTCTCGCCGCGGCCGGCTTCGCTCATGCCTTGCCGGAGCCCGCCACGTCCTCGGCCGTGGTGACGGGTTTGCCTTGTGCGAGCACGCGCGGCGGATCGGCCGGGTGCTGCGAGCCGATGGTCCAGTCGCGCAGCAGCGCGTAGGCCACCGCCAGCAGCGTGGGCCCGATGAACACGCCGAGGAAGCCGAAGGCCAGCGCGCCGCCGAACACGCCCAGCATGACCCAGATCAGCGGCATGTCGGTGCCCTTGCTGATCAGCAGCGGCTTGATGATGTTGTCGGCCATGCTGACCACGCCCACGCCCCACACCACCATGAAGATGGCCCAGCCCAGCGAGCCGGTGTGGTACAGCCACAGCGCGGCCGGGATCCACACCAGCGGCGGGCCCACCGGGATCACCGAGAGGAAGAAGGTGACGAAGCCAAGGATGGCCGCGCCGGGCACGCCGGCGATCCAGAAGCCGATGCCGGCCAGCACCGCCTGCACGAAGGCGGTGCCGAGCACGCCGTAGACCACGCCCTTGACGGTATTGCCGGCCAGCGCCAGCAGGTGGTCGGCGCGCTCGCCGGCGATGCGGCGCATGCCCGCGCGCAGCCACGCCACCGCGAATTCGCCGCCGGTATAGAAAAAGAACGCCAGCACGATGGACAATGCCAGCTGCCCGAGCCCGGCGCCGATCGAAAGCCCCGCGCCCAGCACCGCGTGGCCCACCGGCGCGATCAGCTTGCGCAGGTTGGCCACCATGTCGGAGTCGGCGTGGATCACCTTGTCCCAGCTGTTCTGCAGGTAGTTGCCCACGTAGGGCAGGCCGGTCAGCCAGTCCGGCAGCGCCGGCAGGCCGTTGTCCACGAAACGGTCGACCAGGCCGGACAACTCGTCGATATGGGCGGAGAAGCTGGCGCCCGCGTAGACGAAGGGGCCCAGCACGATCACGGCGGCCAGCAGCACGCAGATCACCGCGGCCAGGCTGCGCCGGTTGCCCAGCCAGCGCGACAGCACCGAATACGGGTACCAGGAGCTGAAGGCGAGGATGGCGGCCCACAGCAGGGCGGTGGTGAAGGGCGCCAGCACCAGCAGCGAGCCGCCGATCAGGACGACCAGCGCAAGCACGGCGGCGAGTTTTTCAATCAGTTGGCTGGAGCTCATCGGGCGTATGTCCGGACATGCCGGCGTGACGGGAACGCCGACAATATATAGGAAAACATAGACCCTTCCGGCCGATAACGCGTGCGCCGGCGCGCGCGGGAAAAAATGCTGCAGTGCGGATGCCGCACTGCGGCCCGCGCGTTCCGCGTGGCGCGCGCGGGCCTGCGCCGATCGGTGCGGGGATGCCGCCGCTGCGTGGCACCCCCGGGCAGGGCGGGAGGCCGCCGGGTAACGCCCGCGGCGCTCCGCGCCGCCCGCCGGGCCGCTTTACACGCTTCAGCGCGGGGCCGGTGCCTCGGCCTGCGCCGGCGGTCCCTGTTCGAGCAGCGCGGCGATCAGGTCCGACTGGGTGACGATGCCCAGCAGGCGCCGCTGCGCATCCACCACCGGCATCTCGTGCAGGCCGCCGTCGGAGAAGGCGCGCGCCAGTTCCACCATGGGCTGCTCGGGCCGGGCGGTGGCCACGCCGGTGTGCATCAGGTCACCCGCGTTGCCCGCGCGTGGCTGGCTGGCGCCGGCGCGCACGGCGAGCAGGTCGACCAGGTTGAGCATGCCGACCAGGCGGTGTGCTTCGTCCACCACCGGCAGCGTGCGCAGGCCGTGCCGGTTGAGCAGGGCGCGGGCCTGCACGCCGCTGTGGCCAGGCTGCACCGTGACGACGTCGCGCGACATGATGTGCTCGCAGCGCACGTCGCCGAAGCGGCGGCGATAGGCGCGCATCTGCGCCGCCACCAGGATTTCTTCCAGGTCGTCTTCTTCGATGTCGAGGAATTCGCCGCGCGTCTTGAGCACCTCGTCGAGGTCGGCGCGATTGAAGCCCACGCGCTCGCTGGGCAGCGGATCGGCGGTGCGGTGCGGGTTGGCGTGGTCGGCCGGGCGGTGCGGATAGCGCCGGCGCAGCGCGTTGTTGAACAGCAGCGCGATCAGCAGGAGCAGCATCGAGTTGAGCAGCACCGGGAACGCCACGAAGCCGAAACCGAGCTTGGCGACGGCCGGGCCGCCGAACACTGCGGTGATCGCCACCGCGCCGCTGGGCGGATGCACGCAGTGCAGCTGGAACATCATGACGATGGCCAGCGCCACCGCCACGGCGGCGGCCAGGCCAGGGTCCGGAATCCAGCGCGCGCAGGCCACGCCGATCAGGGCCGCCACCAGGTTGCCGCCGATGATGGACCACGGCTGCGCCAGCGGGCTGGCCGGCACCGCGAACAGCAGCACCGCCGAGGCCCCCATCGGCGCCACGAACCACGGGTTGACCCCGCCCAGCAAGCGGCGGCTGATCCATTCGGTGACCAGCAGGCCGAGCAGCGCGCCCAGGCAGCTCTTGAAGCGCTCGCGCTTGCTGCCGGCAATGGGCGTGGGAACGAAGGCTCGCAGCCATGCGCGCGCCCGCGCTGGCGTGAGTTCGGCTAGGGAGGGGGCCTGGGATGGTGGCATGGACGGGCCTGGTTCTGCGGTTCTGGAAGCGGCGGGACGAAAGCGGGCGGCGCGGGCAGGCGGCTGGCGGCTACGCATCATGCGTAGCGCGTCGTCACCTTGGCTGCGCTGCAGCAAACCGGTCCGCAAATATATCATGACGTGATACATTGCGCTGTCTCGGCGCTTGCGATGCTGCAAGCCCCGCGTGCCCCACATAAGCCTCTTACACGCCCCGCGCGAGCCTCATCATGCACTTTGAAAAACGCGACTACGCCGTCAGCCGGCGCCTGCTGCTGCTTGCCGCGCTGGCGCCGGTGATCGGCGCCATCAGCACGGCGGCTGCCGTGCTGCTGCTGAACCTGATTCGCTTCTTCACCAACCTTTTCTTCTACCAGACGCTGTCGCTGGCGGAGCGCTCGCCGGCGCAGCACGCGCTGGGCGCGTGGGTGATCCTGGTGCCGGTGGCCGGAGGCCTGCTGGTGGGGCTGATGGCGCGCTACGGCAGCGACAAGATCCGCGGCCATGGCATCCCCGAGGCCATCGAGGCGGTGCTGTTCGGCAAGAGCAAGATGTCGCCGCGCGTGGCGGTGCTCAAGCCCTTGTCTTCCGGCATCGTGATCGGCAGCGGCGGGCCATTCGGGGCCGAAGGCCCGATCATCATGACCGGCGGCTCGATCGCCTCGCTGCTCGCGCAATACCTGCACCTGACCGCCGCCGAGCGCAAGACGCTGCTGGTGGCCGGGGCCTGCGCCGGCATGACGGCGATCTTCGGCACGCCGGTGGCGGCGGTGCTGCTGGCGGTGGAGCTGCTGCTGTTCGAGCTGCGCCCGCGCAGCCTGCTGCCGGTGGCGCTGGCCTGCGCGATGGCTGGCTTCCTGCGCCCGCTGGTATTCGAGTCCGGCCCGCTGTTTGCCATGCAGACGGCGCCGGTATCCACCGCCGCCCTTGGCTCCTGCGTGGTCGCGGGCCTGCTGTGCGGCGTGCTCGGCGCGGCGCTGACGCTGGCCCTGTACCGCACCGAAGACCAGTTCTCGCGGCTCAAGCTGCACTGGATGTGGTGGCCCGCCATCGGCGGCCTGGTGGTCGGCATCGGTGGCTACTTCGAACCGCGCGCGCTCGGCGTGGGCTATGACGTGATCGCCGACCTGCTGCATAACCGCCTGGCGCTGGAGGTCGCGCTGGCCCTGCTGGCGGTCAAGGCGGTGATCTGGGTCGTCGCGCTCGGCTCCGGTACCTCGGGCGGGGTGCTGGCCCCGCTGCTGATGCTCGGTGCCGGGCTCGGCGTGGCGCTTGGCGCAGTCCTGCCCGGTGGCTCGCCCGAGCTCTGGGCGCTGGTGTGCATGGCGGGCGTGCTGGGCAGCGTGCTCGGCGCGCCGCTGACCGCCATCGTCTTCGCTTTCGGGCTGACGCATGACAGCAACGCGCTGCTGCCGCTGCTGCTGACCACCGCCGTCGCGCACGGCTTCACCGTGCTGACCATGAAGCGGTCGATCATGACCGAGAAGATCGCCCGCCGCGGGCTGCATATCTATCGCGAATACGGGGTCGACCCGCTTGAGCGCCAGCATGTGGCGGACCTGATGACCACCGCGGTGGTGAGCGTGGATGGCGACCAGCCCGTCAGCGCCCTGTGGCCGCGGTATTTCGGCGAGCACGCGCCGCATCGCGCTTATCCGGTGCTGTGCGGCGGGCGCGTGGCCGGCATGCTGGAGCGCAATGCCTTGCGCGGGCGCGAAGGCGCATCGATGAGCGGACGCGAGCTGATGACGCCGCTGCGCCCGGATCAGGTGCTGCTGCCTGCCCAGACCGCGCGCGTCGCGGCCGGGCGCATGGCGGAACTGAGCGTGGGGCGCCTGCCGGTGGTGGCGGATCTGGAATCGATGCGCCTGGTCGGCGTGGTATCGCTGCGCGACCTGCTGCGGCCCAGCGGGCAGGTCCTGCATGAAGAGACGCAGCGCGAACGGCTGCGAGGCGTGGCGGCGGGCTGAACGCCGCAACGGTGTTCAGAGCTTGTAGCTCGACAGCAGGATGCTGGTCTCGGTGGCCCCGATCCCGTCGATCAGGCGGATCCGGTCGAGCGTACGATCGAACGCCTCGAGCGTGTCGGCGCGTAGTTCGGCAATGATGTCCCAGCGCCCGTTGGTGGTGTGCAGCGTCTGCACATTGGGCTCGCCGCGCAGGGCCTGGAGCACCTGGCGAGCCTTGTTGCCCTCCACGGCGATGGTCGTCCAGGCGCGGATGCGGTGGGTCTCGGCTTCCGGCTTGAGGCGGACCGTGTAGCCGACGATCAGCCCCTCCCTCTCCAGCTTGTCGATGCGGTTCTGGACGGTGGCGCGCGACACGCGCAGGGCCTTGGCCAGGGCAGTGGCGGGCATGCGGGCGTTGTCGCGCAGCAGGGCTAGCAACTGGCGGTCGGTGTCGTCCATGGCGGTTCCTGGTGGGTCTTGGGGCGCACTTGCGGCCCCGATTGGCGATTCGCCAATATGACCTTGCATATTGCAAATCATAGCAGCGGAATTGCGCAGTTTGCTGGCTTTTGGTTAGCGCCGCACTGCACCAGAATGCAGGCATCCCCAGTCACCGCGCGTCCACCGCGCGTCAACCACCAAGGAGCCAGCGTGACCAACCAGCCCACCATCCTGCTTGTCGACCCGACCCACTACGACGTGTCCTACAGCATCAATCCGTGGATGGATCCGGGCCTCTGGGCGCGTGATCCGCGCGGCATGCACCAGCACGCGGTGGGTTCCTTCGCAGCGCTGCATGCGGCCTTGCAGGCGTCCGGCTTCGTGGTGGAGACCGCCCCGGGCGCGCCTGGCCTGCCCGACATGGTGTTCCCCGCCAACGCAGCCGTGGTGCTGGACGGCCATGCGGTGCTGGCGCGCTTTCGCTATCCGGAGCGCGCCGGCGAGGAAGTCCCGTTCGCCAGGATCTTCGAGGGCCTGCGCGAGCGCGGCCTGATCGATTCGGTCAGCGTGCTGCCCGAGGGCTGCTACCAGGAGGGCGCCGGCGACTGCATCTGGGATGCGGTGCGCGGTCATTTCTGGGCCGGCTTCGGCCCGCGTTCGACGCGCGCGGCGGCCGATGTCATGGGCAGCCGTTTCGGCCGCGAGGTGGTGGCGCTGGAACTGGCGACCGAGCAGAGCTATCACCTCGACGTGTGCTTCTGCCCGCTGTCCGGCGGCGAGATCCTCTACTACCCGCCCGCGTTCACGCAGGAGGCGCTGCGCACGCTGCGCGAGCGCGTGCCGGCCAGCCTGCGCATCGAGGCGAGCGAGGACGACCTGCGCCACTTCAGCGTCAACGCGGTCAACCTGCACGACCAGATCGTGATGACACGTACCACGCCGCACCTGCGCGCCGAGCTGGGCCAGCGCGGCTACCAGCTGCGCGAGGTGGACCTGTCGCCGTTCATGCTGTCCGGTGGCGGCGCCTACTGCATGACGCTGCGGCTTGACCGCACCAGCGCGGCGGGGCAGGCCGCGGGTGCCGGTCGCACCGCCGCGGCAGCGGTTGCCGCCTGAGCCGGGCGGCAGGACGACACGACAACAAGACAACAAGACAAGACACGACAGGGAGAGCACCATGAAGGAGATCGCCATGACCCGCTTCCTCGACGCCGCCGACGTGGCGGCGCTGGTGCGCGAGACGGGCGTCGCCAGCGCCATCGCGCAGATCGCGCATCATGTCCGCCAGGATTTCATGCGCTGGGATGCGTTCGACAAATCGGCGCGGCTGGCCGCGCATTCGGCCGGTGGCGTGATCGAGTTGATGCCGGTGAGCGACGGCGTGCAATACGCGTTCAAGTACGTCAATGGCCATCCGCGCAACGCGCTGGTCGGCATGCCCACGGTGATGGCTTTCGGCGTGCTGGCCGAGGTGGCGAGCGGCTTCCCGCTGCTGCTGTGCGATCTGACGCTGGCCACCGCGCTGCGCACCGCCGCCACCTCGGCGCTGGCCGCGCAGGCCATGGCGCGGCCCGGCTCCGCCACGATGGCGCTGATCGGCAACGGCGCGCAGGCGGAGTTCCAGGCGCTGGCCTTCCACGCCATGCTGGGCATCCGCGAGATCCGCGCCTACGACATCGACCCGGCGGCGAGCGCGCGGCTGGCGCGCAACCTGGCCGCCGTGCCGGGATTGAAGGTGGTGCCGGTGGCGTCGGTACGCGACGCGGTGCGCGGCGCCGATATCGTCAGCACCGTCACCGCGGACAAGACGCGCGCCACCATCCTCACGCCCGACATGGTGGCGCCGGGCATGCATCTCAACGCGGTGGGCGGCGATTGCCCGGGCAAGACCGAACTGCACGCGGATATCCTGCGCGCGGCGCGCATCGTGGTCGAGTACGCACCGCAGACCCGCATCGAGGGCGAGATCCAGCAGTTGCCGGCGGATGCGCCGGTCACGGAATTGTGGGAGGTGCTGGGCGGCCGCGCGCCGGGACGCGGCGGCGCGGACGAAGTGACGGTGTTCGATTCGGTCGGCTTCGCGCTGGAGGACTACGCCGCGCTGCGCTGGATCCATGCCGCGGCCCATGCGCGGCACCGCGGCAGCCACGTGGAGCTGGTGGCCACGCCACCGGACCCGCGCAATCTCTACGGCTGGATGATGGAGGCGGCGGTCCCGCGGCCTGAACCGGCCGCGGTGGCGGAACTGGCCTGAAGCCGGCCGCCGTGCGGTAAGCCGGCGCGCGCCGGCCGGCCAGGTGGCTGGTTCAGCCGGCCGCGCCGCGCGTCATCATCAGCTGCGCGCGCAGGAAGCCCTTGACCTCTTCCAGCGACGGCGTCTTCAGGAAGACCATGATGCCCCAGTGCTGCAGGGCGTCGGCCACGCCGTCATAGGCCTGGCGGTTGGTGATCACGGCGAAGATGACATTCTGGCGGGTGAAGAAGTTCTGCAGCTTCTCGATGGTCGCCGATTCGGCGTCGCTGAGTTCTTCCACGTAGTACAGCACCACCCGCGGGTGCGAGCTGACCGACGTAATGATGGTATCCACCACGTCCTCCACCACCACGCTCTTGAGGGGCAGGCCCCATTTGCCCAGTTGCGCGTGGATGCGCTGGGCTTCCTGGTGATTGGGGTGGAATACCACCAGGTCAAGCTCGTGCACCGACGGCAGTTCCTGGCCGACTCGCGTGGCCAGCAGGCGGTGCACGGTCTCCTTGTGAATACGGCGGTGGCCGCCGTTGGTCTTCCAGGCCCCGAGTTCGCCGCGCTCCACCATCTTCTGTACGGTGCCCAACGAGACATTGAGCAACTTGGCGGCGGTACGCGTGCTGTAATAAGGCTTCTCAGCCAGTTCTGAATCCAGTTTCATCCGTTCACCCGTTAAGAAAACATCACACTGCGGTCAGACTGGCAGTGACAGCGCGTACCTCCCGCGCTGGTTTGGGCCCCGGCCACGCATAAAAAAAGCGCAACAACTCAATGGCTTGCTGGCACCGCTGAGCCTCTTGCATGACTTGCCCGTTACCCTGGGCGCCGGAAGCGGAGGTGCTCCGCAGCCATGCAAGGGCGTGATCTATGTCACAAGTGCCTTCTTCTTCCAACGGAAGAATGCCGGTTCCCAATCATATGCGCTATCGAACATATATCACCAGCCAGGGCCGGCAAATATTTCGAAAACGCCTCGAACGCTCCCACTTCTGTGTTTAAACGCATATTGCCGCGTTTTGGCAGACACGCGAAGCCCGCGATTTCTTGCAAACAATGCAGACATCCAGGCGGCTCCCGGATGATGCCCGGGTGATGCCCGACTCGCGCGGTTTCGATGCCGCATGCTACTGAAGACCGCCGGCGGCGCGCGGGGTTCCTGGCACCGGATCGCCGCGCCGGCGAGGCCAGATCCGCAGGCGCCGGCAACTATCCGTGCCCGCCGGGGCCGGCTGCCGCGACGGCGGGAAGCGTGCCGCCAATCGTACCGGGAAGCGTGCCGGGAAGCGCGGCCGGCGGCTGCGCGAGGCCCGGCGCCGGTGCCTTGGCGGCCTCCGCAGGCAGGCCGCCGGGCTCGCTGCATGGAACGGCGCCCTGCGCTGCCGCGCTGCCATCCACGCGCGCGATGCCGGCGTGCGCCGTGGCCGGCGCCGAGGCGCCCCGGGTCTTGAGTTCGTGCGTCTTGATCACGATGAAGTATTCGTAGATCGACTGCAGGATGGCGTAGGTGAGGCCGGCACGGCCGTCGAGGAAGCCGCGCTTGCCGACGTAGAGCAGCACGAACTTGGCCAGTGGGCGTAGCGGCAGGCGGTAGAACAGCTCCTTCTGATGCGCGCGCCGCTGGTGGAAGTCCGGCGCGAACAGCGCCTCGCGCAGGCTGAAATCCGCCTTGCCGCGCCGGTTGTCGATGGTCTGCTGCGCTTCCAGGCTGCTGTAGCTGTTGTGGCGCGTGATCCAGTGGCTCAGGCCCTTGCTGAAGGGAAAGTGGTCGAGATAGCCGGACAGCTCGCCGGCCGGGCCGTCGGGGATCGAGACGGGATTGACCAGCCGTTCGTAGCGCATGCGCTCCGGCCGGAACAGGCGCAGGTAGAAGGGCGAGGTCTGCACGTGGCGCAGCCAGGTGCCGAGGAAGAAATCGCGCCGCTGCACGCGGAACGCCACCTCGTCGCGCGCGGCGCGCACGGCGGCCAGTGCGTGCTCGGCCAGCGCCGGTGTCATGCGCTCGTCGGCGTCGATATAGAACACCCAGGGATGGCGGAAGGCGATGTTGCGCAGGCCCCAGTTCTGGTGGCTGGCCCAGTTGTCGAAGGGGCGCTGCGTGACGCGGGCGCCAAAGCGCGTGGCGATTTCCACGGTGGCATCGGTGCTCATGGAGTCGTAGACATGGATGTCGTCCGACCAGGCCACGCTCTGCAGGCAGCCCGGCAGGTCCTGCTCTTCGTTGCGGGTGAGGATCAGCACCGAGATGCCAGGCGCGGCCGGCGAGCCCGGCCGGCCCATGCGCACGGGATGGCTCATCTGCCTGAAGTTGCTAGGCCTTGCCATGTCTCGTCCTCGTGCCGATGGCCCGGGCCGGCGTGCCGGCATAGACCGTCCACGGCGTGCGCAGGCTCCTGGTGACCACGGAGCGCGGCGCGACCACCGCGCCTTCGGCCACGGACACGCCCGGCGAGACGAACGCTTCGGCACAGATCCACACATGCGGCGCCAGCACGATGGGATGCGCGACCAGCTGGAAATTGGCGCTGTTGTAGTCGTGGCTGCCGGTGCACAGGTGCGCGCCCTGGGAAACCACGCAGTAGTCGCCGATTTCGATCGGCGCCATGTTGTACAGCGTGACCCCGTCGGCCACGCCCACGTGGCCGCCCACGCTCAGGTCCCACGGCGCCCAGATCCTGACCGAGGGGTAGATGTGGACATGCGGCCCGAGGCGCGCGCCGAACAGCCGCAGCAGCGCCGCGCGCCACACGTGCAGCGGGCGCGGGCTGGGCCGGAACAGGCACAGCCAGACCCACCGCCAGAGCTGCCGCTGCAGGCGGTTGCCCAGCGAGAACGAGGCGCCCGTGGTCGGGTCGTTGCCTTGTAGGATCATCGTCGGTCCGCTCGGTGTGATCGAGGCCCGCTCAGCTTGTCCGGTGTCGGCGCTGCTACGCTGTCAATGGTTGGCGACCGCGGTACGGGCCAGTACCGCGGTCGCCGGCCCCGGCCGACGGCCCGGGCTTTGTCCCGCACCGGCCGCGCCTGGCGCCGGTTGGACGCAAGGCGCGCGGGAAGGGGTGAAGCCATGGTGGCGCGGCGTACGGCGCGCTTCGGTGCGGCACCTCACATAGCGCGGCGTGACCGTGCAGAGCGTGCGCAGGAGCCCGCGGGGAGCGGGCGGGGCCGGACGGGATGGGCCGGGCCGAGGCCAGGACCGCAAGGCGCGCGGGGCGGCGCGCCGTGGCTCAGAGCCTGTACTTCTTCACCTTGTCGAACAAGGTGGTCTTGGCGATGCCCAGTGCCTCGGCGGCGCGGCTCAGGTTGCCTTCATGGCGGCGCATGGCCTCGGCCACCATGGCCCGTTCGAACTGCTCCACGGCCTGCGCCAGTGGCAGCGCGGCCGGCTCGGCGGTGCCCTGGCCCGGGTTGCAGCCCAGCCCCAGCACGTGGCGCTCGGCCAGGTTGCGCAGCTCGCGCACATTGCCGGGCCACGGGTAGGCCATCAGCGCGGCCATCTCGGCCCGGCTGGCGGCTACCGCCTCGCGCTCGAAGCGCAGGGCGGCCTGGGCCACGAAATGCTCGAACAGCGGCGGCACGTCTTCGCGCCGCTCGCGCAGCGGCGGCAGCTCCAGCGTCACCACGTTGAGACGGTAATAGAGGTCGGCGCGGAACTGGCCGGCCTCCGACAGCGCCTTGAGGTCCGCCTTGGTGGCCGCCACCACGCGGGTGTTGACCGGTACCGGCGTATTGGAGCCGAGCCGCTCCACCACGCGTTCCTGCAACACCCGCAGCAGCTTGATCTGCATCTGCATCGGCATGCTTTCGATCTCGTCGAGGAACAGCGTGCCGCCCTCGGCGTGCTCGACCTTGCCGATGCGCCGCCGCGCCGCGCCGGTGAAGGAGCCGGCTTCGTGGCCGAAGATCTCGCTCTCGAACAGCTGCTCGGGCAGGCCGCCGCAGTTGATCGGCACGAAATGCCGTGCATGGCGCGCGCTGGCTTCGTGCAGGCAGCGTGCCACCAGTTCCTTGCCGGTGCCGGTCTCGCCGTGGATGAGCACGTTGGCGGCGGTGTCGGCCAGGTCCGCAATCAGCTTGCGCAGCCGTTCGATGGCCGGCGACTGCCCGATCAGGCGCGCCTGCAGCGTGTCGCGCCCGGCCAGCTTGCGGCGCAGTTCGGCCACTTCCAGCACCAGGCGGCGCTGCTCCAGCGCGCGCCGCGCCACCTCCACCAGCTGCTCGGGCGAGAAGGGCTTCTCCAGGAAGTCGTAGGCACCGGACTTCATGGCCTGCACCGCCAGGCTGACATCGCCGTGGCCGGTCACCATGATCACYGGCAGCGCGCCGTCGCGTGCCTTGAGTTCGCGCAGCAGCGCCATGCCGTCCATGCCGGGCAGGCGGATATCGCTGACCACCACGCCGGCGAAGTTCTCGCCGGSTTCGCGCAGCGCTGCCTCGGCGCTGCCGACCGCGCGCGTGGCAATGCCTTCGAGCCGCAGGGCCTGCTCGCAGCCCAGGCGTACGTCGGGATCGTCTTCGACGATCAGTACGGTGAGCGGATTACTTGTCATGGCCGGTTTCCCTGCTTGCCTGGTTTTCCTGGCGCGCGCCGGGCCGCGCCAGCGGCAGCACCAGCGTGAAGCAGGCGCCGCCGTCCGGGTGATTGCTGGCCTCGAGGCTGCCGCCCGATTCATCCAGGATGCCGGCCGACAGCGCCAGGCCGAGCCCCAGGCCCTGGCCGGCGGGCTTGGTGGTGAAGAAGGGCTCGAACAGGCGGGCGAACGCCTCCTCGGACAAGCCCGCGCCGTTGTCGCGGATGGTCAGGCGGAGCTTGTCGCCCGCCAGGTGGCCGCGCACTTCCAGCCGCGGCGCGGGCATGCCGGCCACGGCGTCGAGCGCATTGCCGAGCAGGTTGACCAGCACCTGCTCCAGGCGGTTGGGGTCGCACGCCAGCACCAGGCCGGGCTCGAGCTGGCGGCTCAGTTCCGGGCGCACCGCCTGCAGGCGCGTGTCGAGCAGGAACAGCGCGTTGTCCAGCGCTTCGTCCAGCCGCGCGGTGCAGCTGCCGTTGCCGGGCTTGCGCGCGAACGACTTGAGCGCGCCGGTGATGCGGCCCATGCGCTCGACCAGGCCGATGATGGTGCCGAGGTTGGCCTGCGCCGTGGCGTTGTCGCCGCGTTCGAGAAATTTCTGCGTGTTGCCCGAGAGCGTGCGCAGTGCCGCCAGCGGCTGGTTCAGCTCATGCGCGATACCGGTGGACATCTGGCCGACGGCGGCCAGCTTGCCGGCCTGGAGCAGGCCGTCCTGGGCCTGGCGCAAGGTCGCTTCGGCGCGGATGCGCTCGGCGACCTCGGCCTGCAGCTGCTGGTTGGCGGTCCACAGGTCGGCGGTGCGCTCGGCCACCTTGCGTTCGAGTTCGCCGTTCGCGGCTTCCAGCGCCACGCGCGCGGCCAGGCGCTCGCCGACGATGCGCCGGCGCACGTTCCAGGCCGCCGCCAGCAGCAGCACGAAGGCCGTCAGCACGCCCGCCAGCGCGGCGCTGTTGAGCGCGGCCAGGCGCGCCTGCGAAGTATTGGTGAGCAGCGTGAGCTGCCAGTCGGTGCCGACCAGCTCGGCGGTCTGCGCCAGCATGGGCGGACCGCGCCGCAGGCGCACCAGGGCGTCGCTGTCGGACAGCTTGCGCACCGGCGCCAGCTCTAGCTGCGGCAGGGGGGCGCGGTTGTACTGCAGGCTGTGCTGCAGCCGCTCGCGCTGCCCCGGCGCCAGCGGCCTGAGCGCGGCCAGCTTCAGCGACGGGTCCGAGGCCAGGATCACCACGCCGTTCTCGTCGGTCAGCAGCATCTGCGTGTCGGCGCCCTGCCAGCGGTTCTCCAGCGGCTCCAGGCCCACCTTGACCACCGCCACGCCGCTGGGCTTGTGGCGGTCGCCGAGCGGGGCGGAGAGATAGTAGCCGGGCTCGCTGCGCGTGGTGCCGACGCCGTAGAAACGGCCCAGCTGGCCATCGGCGGCATCGTTGAAATAGGTGCGGAAGCTGAGATCCTCGCCCATGTAGCTGTCGGGCCGCTGGTAGTTGCTGGTGGCGCGCACGCGGCCGTGCGCATCGAGCACGTATACCGCGCGCGTGCCGGCGCGGGCGTTGAGCGCCGCCAGGTACTGGTTGGCCGCCTCGACCCGCGCCGGGTCGTCCGGCCTGGCCAGCAGCGCGGCGATCTTGTCGTCCAGCGACAGCAGGCTGGGCACGTAGTCGTAGCGCCCCAGCTCGCTCGACAGCGCCTGGTCGTACAGCCGCAGCTGCACCTGGCCGCGCTCGCCCTGGCGTGCCAGGGCGGCGTCGTAGCTGTAGCGGTAGCCCAGCGCGCCAGCCAGCCCGACCAGCACCGCCAGCGCCAGCATGGCGAACAGGGGTACCCACTGGCGCAGGCGGCCGGTACGGCCGTGGCGAGAGGGGGCGTCGGGCAGGGCGCCTGGCGGGGTGGCGTGTGAACGGAACGGGCCAGTCATGGGCTTGCGAGAAAGGCTTTTGGGCTGCGGATGGCTGCAGCGCGCTTCGCCGTGGCAAGGAAATACACGGGCATGGYACGGCGGCGGCAGCGCGAATAACCCCGTCTTTTACCACATCGCGTATTGTGCACCGCAAAAGAAAAAGGCCCGGCTACCTGATCGGCAGCCGGGCCTTGGCGCGCTGGCAGTGTTACTTGCCGGCCAGGACCTGAACGGGTGTCAGGCCAAGGTTGCCGTCGGCAGCGGGGTCATCCGCTTCTTCGGGCACCGGCGCGCCGATGGCGCCTTCGCTTTTGGCGACGACGGTGGTGGCAATGGCGTTGCCAAGTACATTGGTGACGGTGCGGCCCATGTCGAGCACATGGTCGATGCCCAGCACCAGCAGGATGCCCGCCTCGGGCAGGCCGAACATCGGCAGTACCGCGGCCACCACCACCAGCGAGGCGCGCGGCACGCCGGCGATGCCCTTGCTGGTGACCAGCAGCACCAGCAGCATGGTGATCTGCTGCGTGAGCGAGAGGTGGATGCCATACACCTGCGCCACGAACAACGCGGCGAACGAGGTGTACATGATGGAGCCATCCAGGTTGAACGAGTAGCCCAGCGGCAGCACGAAGCCGGTGATGCGCTCCTTCACGCCGAAGCGGCCGAGCTGCTCGATCACCTTGGGGTAGGCCGATTCGCTGCTGGCGGTGGCGAAGCCGATCATCAGCGGCGCGCGCACCATCTTGAGCAGGCGGAACACGTCGCGGCCCAGGAAGAAGTAGCCCCCGGCGATCAGCGCCATCCACAGCAGCGCCAGCGACAGGTAGACGCTGCCCAGCAGCTTGGCGTACACCACCAGCACGCCCAGGCCCTCGGCCGTGATCACCGCGGCGATGGCGCCGAACACGCCCACCGGCGCGAACGCCATCACGTAGTTGGTGACCTTCAGCATGACGTGGCCGAGGCCGTCGATGGCCGCCAGCACGGGTTTGCCCACGCCGTCCTTGACGGTGCCCAGGGCAAAGCCGAAGAACAGCGAGAACACCACGATCTGCAGGATCTCGTTGGTGGCCATGGCCTCGACGAAGCTCTTGGGGAACATGTGCGCGATGAAGTCGCGCAGGTTCAGCGCCCCGGTCTTCAGGTTGGAGGCGGCGTCGGCCGGCGGCAGCGCCAGGTTCATGCCCTGGCCCGGCGTCAGCAGGTTGGCCATCAGCAGTCCCAGCAGCAGCGAGGTGATCGACGCGGCGATGAACCATGCCATGGCCTTCAGGCCGATGCGGCCCACGGCGCGGCCGTCGCCCATGCCAGCGATGCCGCTGACCAGCGTGGCGAACACCAGCGGCCCGATGATCATCTTGATCATGCGCAGGAACACGTCGGTGAGGATGGACAGGTAGTCCGCGATGGACTTGGCGGCGGCGGGGTCCGGCGCCATGTGGTGGGCTGCCGTGCCGGCCAGCACGCCGAGCAGCATCGCAAGGAAAATCAGGGTGGGCAGTCGGTTCAGTTTCATCAGAAGTCGGGCCATGCGCCCGGCGGGTGGCCGGGCGGCTGTTTTTGCGGGGGCGGGGCTGGCAGCTTCAGGCGTGGAGCGCCGTCCCGCGGGGAGCGTCTCGCGGCCTTGCGCCGGGGACGTCAGCGATGCGGGGTCTGCAAGGCGGGCTCTGTCATTGTTTCCTCCATTGTTTTGTCGGTGCGGGCCGGCGGCGGGGCAGCCGCCCGTCAACCTGTATCTGCCGCTTGGGCGGGCGCATACATCGCACGAGCCGTGCCAGGCCGGCGGGCCTGGGGGCTGCGGCTAAGTTGCTGAAAAACAAGGGGAAATCAAAGTGATCCCGGCGCACGGTTCGGGTTTCCGTGCGTTCGGGCGGCGCGCGCGTTCGGATCTCCGAACGCGCCGGGCGGTGCGGAAGGCACCCGCCAGGGGCGGCGGGGCCGGGTGTGACGCGGGCAGCATGCTGCCCGGCGAGGGGAGGGCCGTCAGCCCTTGGTCAGCCCTTCGTCTGCCTGGTCAGCATGGTCAGCATGGTCAGCCATGAATTAGCCGCCAGTCAGCCGCCAGTCAGGCGTTATCGACCGGCAGCGTGCGGCAGCGCTCCAGGAAGTCTTCCAGCGGCATCGGCCGCCCGATCACGTAGCCCTGGGCGTAGTCCACGCCGATCGCGCGCAAGGTCTGCAGGGTCTGCTCGTCCTCCACGGATTCGGCTACCGTGAGCATGCCCAGCCGGTGCCCGATGTCGTTGATCGAGCTGACGATCTCGCGGTCGACCGCGCTGCCGGCGAGGTGGCGGATAAAGCTGCCGTCGATCTTGAGATAGTCCACCGGGAACTGCTTCAGGTACGAGAACGACGACAGGCCCGCGCCGAAGTCGTCCAGCGCCACGGTGCAGCCGGCGCTGCGCATCTCCGCCACCAGCCGGTTGGCCGCGGCCATGTTGTTGATCAGCGCGGTCTCGGTGATTTCCAGCTGGATGCGGCTGGCCGGCAGCACCGATTCGTGCAGCTCGGCATGCAGGAAGGGCAGCAGGAAGGGCTCGCCGAGCGAGTTGGCCGACAGGTTGATGGCCACCGTGAGCGCCGGCACGGCGGCCAGGCGCGCGCCGAACTCGCGCAGCACGTGGTGGATCACCCAGCGGTCCACGTGACCCATCAGGTCATAGCGCTCGGCGGCGGGGATGAAGGCGCCCGGCATCACCAGCTTGCCTTGCTCGTCCACCATGCGCACCAGGATCTCGATATGGCGGTCGGCATCCGCGGCCTCGTCGTCCTGCTGCAGCGCGCGGATTTCCTGCGCGAACAGGCGGAAGCGGTTGGCATCCAGCGCCGAGTGGATGCCCGCGGCCACCTGCAGCTCCTGGTGGTGGCGCTGCGCATCGCTTTCGTCGCGGCGGTACACCGAGACGCGGCTGCGCCCGGCCGCCTTGGCGGCATAGCAGGCCACGTCGGCGCGGCTCATCAGCTCGCCCACCGGCGGGGTCTCGTTGTCGATGGCGGTGATGCCGATGCTGGCGCCGACATCGTAGACGCGCCCTTCCCACGGGAAGCGCTGGCCGCGGATGGCATCGATGATCTTCTGGCAGACACGCTCGGCCTGGTCGACCGAGCAGTCCTTGAGCAGCAGCGCGAACTCGTCGCCGCCCAGGCGCGCCAGCACGTCGTCGGGGCGCACATGGTGGCGGATCACGTGCCCCAGCTCGCGCAGCAGCACGTCGCCGGCGGCATGCCCCGCGGTGTCGTTGACGATCTTGAAGCGGTCCAGGTCGATGAAGCACAGCGCGTGGTGCTGGTGCTGCATGCGCGCGGCCTCGCACGCCTCGCGCAGGCATTTCTCGAACCAGATGCGATTGGGCAGGCCGGTCAGCGCATCGTGCGAAGCCGAGTGCGCCAGCTCGCGCTGCAGCGCGCGCGCGCTGGTGATGTCCTGGAACACCAGCACCGCGCCGATTACCTCGCCCGTGGCGGTACGCACCGGCGCGGCGGAATCCTGCACGTCGTGGCGGTCGCCGGTCAGGCTCTGCAGCACGGCGCCGTCCTGCAGGTAGACCGGGCGCAGGGTCTGCAGGCACTGCTCCACCGGGCTCGGGATGGGCAGGTTGCTGTGCTCGTCGACGATACGGAAAATGAACTCGAGCGGCTGCCCGGCGGCGGCCTGCATGGTCCAGCCGGTGAGCTGCTCGGCGATCGGGTTCATGAACGTCACGGCCATGGCGGCATCGGTGCAGATCACCGCGTCGCCGATCGAGCGCAGCGTGATGTGCAGGCGTTCCTTTTCCTCGAACAGCGCCTCGGTCAGGTGGCGCTGCTCGGTGATATCCCAGTTGGTGCCGATCATGGACAGCGCGGTGCCGTCGTCCTGGCGCAGCACCATTGCCATGGCGCGGATATGGCGCACTTCGCCGTCGGTGCGCTGGATGCGGTATTCGGTATCGAAGGCGCGCGTGCCGCGCACCGCCTCGCGCATCTCGCTGCGCGCCTTGTCGACGTCTTCGGCATGCACCATGCCGATCCAGTGCTGGAGATCGGGCGCGCCGCCGGCGGGATCGCTGCCGTGCAATGCGTGCATGCGCGCATCCCAGGCGATCGCGCCGCTGGCGATGTTCCACTCCCAGATGCCCACGCGGCCGGCTTCCACCGCCAGTTGCGTGCGGCGCGTCAGCGCTTCGAGTTTTTCCTGCGCGGTCTTGCGATCGTCGATGTCTTCGACCTGCGAGATGAAGTGCTGCGGCGCGCCGGTATGCTCGTCGCGTACCAGCGATACCGCCAGCAGCGTCCAGCGGTAGCTGCCGTCCTTGTGGCGGAACCGCTTTTCGATGCGGTATGACTCGATCTGGCCGGCCAGCAGGCGCTCTACCTGGTGCAGGTCCGGGGCGAGGTCGTCGGGGTGCGTGATCAGCGGGAAGGGCAGGTCGAACAGCTCATTGCTCTCATAGCCGAACAGGTCGCAGATGGCGCGGTTGACCTGCAGCCAGCGACCGTCCAGGCCCACCAGCGCCATGCCGATGGCCGAATGCTCCATGGCCTGGCGAAAGCGCCGCTCGCTGCCGCGCAGTTCGCTGCGGTCCCGCCGGTTCTGCTCCAGCAGGAAGGCGATGCTGATCGGGAACAGCATGATCAGCGCGGTCGACAGTTGCACCGATTGCAGCAGGAATGGCTCGCCCGCGACCCGGCCAAGCGAGGCCGCGACCAGGCCCAGCACGACGGTGGCGGTGATCGCCAGCAGCGTGAGCAGCGCGGTGGCGAACGGGTTGGTCAGCAGCGCGGCCAGCACCAGCGGCAGCGCCATCACCACGAACGGCTCGTTGCTCTTGTACAGCGCCAGCATGCCTACCGTCAGGCTGAGCACCAGCAATGCGGCAAAGCGTCGCAGGCCGGCGCGGCCGAAGGTGTCCGCCACGCGCTCGCGCGTGACCGAGACCATCAGCGGCAGCAGCATCACCACGCCCATCGAGTCGGCGGTCCACCAGGTCCACCAGACGGCGGCGAAACCGCTGTTGTACGCGGTGGCGATGGTGGCCGCGCCGATGGTAGCGCCCACCGCCGGCCCCAGGGTGCTGGCCGCGCCCAGCGTCAGCGCGAAGCGCGCCAGCGGACCCGGCCGGCTCTGCGCCGCGCCCGCGGTCATGGTGCGCACCAGCCAGGCGGAGAAAACGATCTCGGCCACATTGCCCAGCGCGAGCGCCAGCGCGATCGCCGGCTGGTCGCCCATGGTCGCATTTGCCGCCACGCCCGCCACCAGCATGCCGGCAAGCAACCATGGCGCGTCGCGGCGGTGGTGGTGCAGCACCACGCCAAGCCCGAACGCGTTCGCCAGCCAGAGCATGGATACGTTGCCGGGATAGCGCGACACGGCGATGCCGGCCAGGGCAAGCAGGAAGAAGCCGAGGGCGGCCAGCGCCACGCGCTGCCAGCGCGGCCAGGAGGTGGGCAATGGGCGGACTTCCGATTCTGGCGTCATGTCTGCGGCTGCGGTCTGATCTAGGGGCTATGGCGGGGCTATGGCGGGGCAATGGCGGCTATTCGCGCAAGTTGCACGCGCGGCCCAGCCTAATCGGTCAATATAGCGGTCATCCGACGGCGGCACGAGCCGAGAAAAATGCCTGTGTCGCCGTTGTTCGGGCTAGCGCGCCCGGCTGATTTCATGTAGGCGACCGATGCGCCCATGGGGGTTCCATCGGCGCGCCGGCCCCCTTCGCCGCCCCGCAACCGGCCTCCGTGGCGGCTTGCGCGCCAGCGGGGCATGCCCCAGCGCGTGGCTGCCGGCTTCGGCTCGTGTCGTCCGAATCCTACAGGCGTTTCAGGCAATTCCCCGCTGAGGTGGGGGATGCCAGCACATATCGTAAAGGCGTTGGCCTGCAATGCCGGGCATTCCCCCGGCCAGGCTGGACTGCTCTGGCGCGGGCAAGCGCGGCCTGCGTGGCTGCCATGCCGGGTGTCAGTCCGTCCATGAACGATGCATCGCCATGACCATCGCCATGACCATCGCCATGACCATCGCTACCACCGCAAGGAGACCACCATGAAACGAGTCCTGATTCAAGGCGCCATCGTGCTGAGCGCCGCCGCCTTTGGCCTGCCGGCAATGGCCCAGCAAGCCCCGATCAACCAGCCCAACCCGAGCGCGCCGCCCACCGAAGGGCAGAACCAGTCTGACCGCAACATGGCCGGCGCTCAGATGGACAACAGCAGCGGCATGTCGAAGTCCGACGCCAAGTCCAAGGGCAAGAGCACCCACCGCGCCGACAAGCCGCGCCAGCAGGATGCCAATCGCGCGCCAAGCGCCGATGCGCCTTCGGGTCCGAAGGGCGACTCGCCCAGTCCGGCACCGAAGCAATAGGGCTTGCGCCGGGCCCGGGCCGGCAGCCGGTCAAGTACCGCGACTCCCTCTGCGTGCTGACCGCCGCCGCCGGCCATCCGCAACGCCCGCGGCGCGCGCAAGCGTGGCTCCCCGCCGATGCCCGACAAGATCCTGCATGGCCCGGAGCCGGGACTTGCGCTCGCCATCGCTCTCTCCATTCCCCGCTCACATTCCCCGCTCACCATTGCGCTCGCCATCCGGGCGCCAACCGAGACACGCCATGACCCAGGCCAGAGAACACCAGCCGGACCCCCGCAAGCCGCACCGCCCAGACCCGCATCCGGGCCGCGAGCACGAGCAGCGCGACCAGGATGACAAGCCAGGGCGCGACCTGCGCGACGAGAACGGCGAACCGCCATCGGCCAGGCGCCCCGGCAATCCCGACGCCAGCGAACCACCGGTGGAAGATTTCTGAGGGCTGCCGCGCAGTGCGCTGGCCACCATGGAACAAGCATCGATGAACAAGCAACAAGCAACAAGCGCAGGCGATGCGTCTCTATTTGCAGCGGTTAGCCGACCGCCCCAGCGAAGCGCCGCGCCAGGCGGCGGCCCGCCGCCATCGCTGGCTGCTCCACCCAGCGGTGCAGCAGCATGGCAAGGCCGAGCGCGAGCGCCGCGTCGATGGCGAAGCGCGCAAGCTGCCAGCCCATCTGCCCGGGTGCCAGCTCTGGCATCAGCCGCTTGACGGCCTCGATCACGGTCGGGTGCGTCAGGTAGAGCGCGTACGACAGCTCGCCCAGCCATACCAGCATGCGCGGCACGCGCAGCACGCCGGCATGCTCGGCCGCCACCGCGCCGAACAGGAGGGCGCCGGCCGGCAGGGCGCGCCCGCCCAGGCTGAATTCCGGCTCCACCAGCACCAGCGAGGCCGAGAATCCGGCCACCCCGAGCGCCAGCAACACCGTGGCCACGCCGCGCGTGAGGCGATGGCGCGTGCGCGCGTAGAGCCACGCGAGCGCGCAGCCCAGCGCGAACTCCAGCACCAGCGGGTTGGCGATCATCGACAGCCATGCCGAGGCGAACGGATAGGCATGGGCCGGATCGAGATCGACCGCGCCGAAGCGCCACCACGGCAGCGCCAGCGTGGTGACGGCGAACACGGCTGCCATCACCAGCAAGGCGCGCCGCCCGGCCAGCATCAGGCCCAGCGCGCACACCGCATAGAACGCCATCTCGTAATTGAGCGACCAGCCCACGTAGAGCGCGGGGTAGCCGAAGTAGGGCGCGTCCTGCGGCGCGCTCGGGATGAAGGCCAGCGAGGCGGCGAACAGGCCCGGGCTGACCGGGTTGAGCGTCAGCGCGTGCAATACCGACATGAACCAGTACGGCGGTGCCAGGCGGCACACGCGGCGGATCGCGAACGACAGCGTCGGTTCCGGCTGCGTGCGCGCCAGCACCGCCACCCAGGCGATGATGAAGCCGCTGATGACGAAGAACACATCCACCCCGACGTGGCCGCGCTTGATCACATTCTCGGTCAGCCAGCCTAGCAGCGGCGCATGCTCGCCGCCCAGGCGCAGGCCCGAGTGATACACCAGCACATAGGCCGCGGCCAGTCCGCGCAGGGCCTGGATGCTGTCCAGCCTGGCGGGGGCAGCGGCGACGGCGCGCGGCGCCCGCGCGCGCCGTCCGGCGGAAGCGGCAGGAAGCGACGGAAGGGCGGGCGGCTCGGGCACGGATCGGGATCGGGCGGATCTGGCGGGGGATAAGAAAGAGACGCCGGGCACCGCGCGAAGTTCGCCGCGCGCGCATCGCCAGGCCGGCGGCTGCCGGCCCGGTGCGCCGTACTGCACGTGCGCCCCCGTTTTGCACTATGCTCAGAAGGCTTTACGCGCCTGCCCCGGCGGCAGGCGCCGCGGACCGGCCGCGCCCGGCGCGCACCAGGCCAGGGCAAACAGACCCAAGGAGCTTCCCCTCATGACCACCCTAGATATCAACGGCAAGCCGTTGCAAGTCGACGTCGATCCGTCCACGCCGCTGCTGTGGGCACTGCGCGACAACCTCGGCATGACCGGCACCAAGTTCGGCTGCGGCATGGCCGCCTGCGGTGCGTGCACCGTGCATGTGAACGGCCAGCCCACGCGCAGTTGCGTGACCCCGGTGTCCGCCGCGCAGGGCGTACGCATCACTACCATCGAAGGCGTCACGGGCGACAAGGTCGGCCGTGCGGTGCTGGATGCCTGGATCAAGCATGACGTGGCGCAGTGCGGCTACTGCCAGAACGGGCAGGTCATGAGCGCGACGGGGCTGCTGCGCAACAAGAAGCACCCGACCGACGCCGACATCGACCAGGCCATGGCGGGCAACCTGTGCCGCTGCGGCACCTACCAGCGAATCCGCGCCGCCATCAAGGATGCGGCGCGCGCGCTGGCATAAGGAGAGCCACATCATGCGAATACAGAACCTGGAAGCACTTGCCGGCGGCAGCCGCCGGCAGGACCCGTCGGCACCCGCGCGCGCGGATGCCGCAGCCACATTCGACCGCCGCGATTTCCTCAAGCTCGCCGGCTTTGCCGGTGGCGGCCTGGCGCTCGGCTTGCTGCCCGTGCCGAATGCGCAGGCGCAGGAAGGCGGCGCGCCCAAGGCGCCGCCCTCGCCGCCGCAGGCCTTCGTGCTGATCGCGCCGGACAACACGGTCACGGTGGCGGTGAACCGGCTCGAGTTCGGCCAGGGCGTGCACACCGCGCTGCCCATGGCACTCGCCGAGGAGCTCGACGTGGACTGGCGCAATGTACGCGCCACGCTCGCGCCCGCCGGCGATGCCTACAAGGACCCCGGCTTCGGCATGCAGATGACCGGCGGCTCCACGGCGCTCAATCATTCCTTCCAGCAATACCGCGAACTCGGCGCGCGTGCCCGCGCCATGCTGGTGGCGGCCGCGGCGAAGCAGTGGCAGGTCGATCCCGCCAGCTGCCAGGTGGCGCAGGGCGTGGTGACTTCCGGCAGCCACCGCGCCACCTATGGGGAGCTGGCGCAGGCCGCCATGGCGCTGCCGGTGCCGCAGCAGGTGAAGCTCAAGGACCCCTCGCAGTTCAAGATCATCGGCAAGCCCACGCCGCGCCTGGACGCGCGCGGCAAGCTGGAGGCAACCACCGCCTTCGGCATCGACACCCGCCTCAAGGACATGGTGGTCGCCGTGGTGGCGCGCCCGCCGCGCTTCGGCGGCAAGGTGAAGTCCTTCAATGCCGACAAGGCGCGCGCAATCAAGGGCGTGGCCGACATCATGCTGGTGCCGGTGGACCGCGGCGGCACCGGCGTGGCGGTGGTCGCGGATGGCTACTGGCCGGCCAAGCAGGCTCGCGACGCGCTCGAGATTGTGTGGGAAGACGCGGGCTCCACCGTCTCCACCAAGGCCCTGTTCGCGCAGTACAAGGCGCTGGCCGCGCAGCCGGGCACGGTGGCGGTGCAGGCCGACCTGGGTGCCATGTCGGGCGCGGCGCGCACCATCGAGGCGGACTATGAGTTCCCCTACCTGGCGCACGCGCCGATGGAGCCGCTGAACTGCACCATGCAGGCCGAGGTGACGGGCAAGACGGTGCAGTCGGTCAAGGTCTGGGTCGGCTCGCAGTTCCAGACCGTGGACCAGGCCGCCATCGCGCGCGTGCTGGGCCTGAAGCTGGACAAGGTCACGCTCAATACCATGATGGCCGGCGGCGGCTTCGGCCGGCGCGCGGTGCCCACTTCCGATTACCTGGTCGAAGCCGCCAACGTGCTGCAGACCTGGGTCAAGAACGGCCATGACGAGCCGCTCAAGGTGATGTGGAGCCGCGAGGACGATATCCGCGGCGGCTACTACCGGCCGCTGCACGTGCACCGGGCCCGTATCGGCATCGATGCGAAGGGGCAGGTGCTGGGCTGGCAGCACACCGTGGTGGGCCAGTCCATCCTCAAGGGCACGCCGTTCGAGGCCTTCATGATCAAGGGTGGCGTGGACGCGACCATGACCGAAGGCATCGTCGAGAACGACTACGGTTTCCCGCTGCAGCTCTCGGTGCACCATCCGCAGGTGGACGTGCCGGTACTGTGGTGGCGCTCGGTCGGCAATACGCATACGGCCTTCGTCAAGGAGACGCTGGTCGACGAGATCGCAGTCAACGCGCGCCAGGATCCGGTGGCGTACCGGCTGTCGCGGCTGGACGCGGGCAAGCACGCGCGCCATCGCGCGGCGCTGCAGCTGGCGGTGCAGAAGTCCGGTTACGGCAAGCGCAAGTTGCCCAAGGGACAGGCCTGGGGCGTGGCCTTGCACGAGTCGTTCAACACCGTGGTGGCCTACGTGGTGGAAGTGTCGCTGGTGAAGAACCAGCCGCGCGTGCACCGCGTGACGGCTGGCGTGCATGCCAACCGCGTGGTCAACCCGATGTCCGCCGAGGCGCAGATCCAGGGCGCCTGCGTGTTCGGGCTGGCGATGATGCGGCCGGGCTTCGCCATCGAGATCGAGAATGGCGCGGTAAAGAACAGCAACTTCCCCGACTATCCGCCGCCGCGCATCACCGATGCGCCGGTGGTGGACGTGTTCTTCGTGCCGTCGGAGGACAACCCCACCGGCCTGGGCGAACCGGGTGTGCCGCCGATCGCCCCGGCGGTGGCCAACGCGCTGTTCACGCTCACCGGCAAGCGCCAGCGGCAACTGCCCTTCGTGCTGGCCTGAGCAGCGGGCAGGCGCGCGGCGCGCTCAGTGCGCGCCGTCGCCGCCGCCCGCGCGCCATGCCTGCGTGAAACGCAGCAGGTCTTCGGCGGAGGCATCGGTGATGGCGGCATAGCGCATGCCATCGCTGTCCCAGCGCGCAAGCTGGTAGCCCTGGTGCGCCTYGATCGCGGGCGCGGCGACGCTCGCGCTGCCCGCCTTGCCCTCTTTTTCCCCGTCTGCCAGCGGCACGACGAAGACATCGATCGGATGCTGGTTGCGGCGGTACACCAGCACCGCCACCGCGCGTCCGTGCACATAGTCCAGGCGGCCGCCCGTCAGCGGGAAACCCTGCGCGGCCAGGTCCCGGACCGGCGGCGCGTAGTCCAGCTTGCCGTTGAACCAGGGCTTGACCGTGTGGCGGTCCGAAGAAGCCACGTCGATGGCGTGGCCGGAGATCAGCGCGCGCACATGACTGGTGACCATCTCGCGCTCCACGGTCGGCTCGCCGGCGTCACGCAGCGCGAACTGCGCCATGCCGATGCCGAGCGCTGCCACGGTCACCGCCGCCATGGCGGCATTGGCGGCCGGGCCCCATGCAAAGTAGCGGCGCAGCGCCTGCCACCAGCCGGCGGGGGCGTGCCGGTCCCGTGGCAGCGCCGCGGCACTGTCGTTTTCCGCGGCTTCGTCCAGTGCCGCCTGCAGCCGGTGGCGCAGCGCGGGGCTGGCGCGGTGATAGGGCGCTTGCGCGCGCAGCGCGGTGCGCAGTTCGCGCAAGTGCGCCAGCTGCGCGCTGCAGGCGTCGCATTGCGCCAGGTGGCGTTCCACGGCGAGCGTATCGCTGACGCCGAGCTCTGCGTCGGCGCAGGCTTGCAGCAGCATCCTCGTGTCATTGCAGTCCATGGCCTGTCTCCCCGGCACCCAGCGGCGGCGCCACGTTCGTGCCCGTTGCGGTGGCGCGCTCCGCCTGCGCGCCGTGCGCCTGCCGGGCGCGCAGCGCCAGCACCGCGGCCGCCAGCAGCTTGCGCGCGCGCGCCAGGCGCGACATCACCGTGCCCAGCGGGATCTCGGCAATGGCGGCGATATCGCGGTAGGGCAGGTCCTCCAGTTCGCGCAGCACCAGTACCTCGCGGAAGGCCAGCGGCAGCTGTTCCAGCGCGAGGTGCAGCAGGCGCACATCCTCGGCGCGCAGCAGCCATTGCTCGGGGCTGTCGCCGTGGCCGTCCTGCCAGCCGGGCAGGGCATCGCCGTCGAAGTGCGCATCGTCGTAGCCGGCGCTGTCGCCCTGGCCGGGCTGCAGCCGCTTGCGCCACGCCGTGAACCAGGTGTTGCGCACGATCGCCAGCAGCCAGGCGCGCGGCTGGTCGCCGCGGAAACTGTCGAAAAAGCAGAACGCGCGCAGGCAGGCTTCCTGCACCACGTCGTCTGCCTCGGTGCTGCTGCCCGACAGCCAGCGCGCCAGGTTGTAGGCGGCGTCGAGATGCGGCAGCACGAGTTCGTCGAATCGGCGGCGTCGGTCGGCAGCGTTCACGTCACTCCTTTGGCCGGGCGCGCGGCGGGGCATCGTCCTGTCCCGTCGCGCCAAATCCGTATACCGAAGATGCGTCGAGTTTATTCCCGCTTTTCGCGCCCGGGGCAAAAAATAAAATCGGCCCGCGGCGGGAATAAAGGCGCGGAGGCGACGGTATGACAGGCATCCCCACAAGCCCCGCAATCAATCATGGAGGGTGCCGAAATGCAGCAACGATCATGGAAGCGGCGCGATTTTCTTGGCCTTGCCGCCTGCGCCGGCGGCGCGGTATTCGCGCAGGCCTTGCCCGGCTGGGCCGCCGGCCGCGACGAGACGTTTTACTTCGTGCAGTTGTCGGACGCGCACTGGGGCTTCCAGGGCCCGCCCAACCCCGACGCGCGCGGCACGCTGCCCAAGGCGGTGGCGGCGGTCAACGCGCTGCCGCAGCCACCGGATTTCCTGATGTTCACCGGCGACCTGACCCACACCACCGACGATCCCGCCGAGCGGCGCCGGCGCATGCGCGAGTTCAAGGCCATCGTCGCCGGGCTCAAGGTGCCGGTGGTGCATCTGATGCCGGGCGAGCACGATGCCAGCCTGGACGAAGGCGCCGCCTACCAGGAACTGTTCGGCCCCACGCACTATGTGTTCGACCACAAGGGCATGCATTTCATCGTGCTCGACAACGTCTCCGACCCGGCCGGCCGCGTCGGCGCCGCGCAGCTCGACTGGCTGGCCGCCGATCTCGGGCGCCAGCCGCGCGACGCGCGCATCGTGGTGTTCACCCACCGCCCGCTGTTCGATCTCTATCCCCAGTGGGACTGGGCCACGCGCGACGGGGCGCAGGTGATCGAGCGCCTGATGCCCTATCCCAACGTGACGGTGTTCTACGGCCATATTCACCAGGAGCATCACCACATGACGGGCCATATCGCCCATCACGCGGCGCGCTCGCTGATGTTCCCGCTGCCCCCGGCGGGCTCGCAGGCGCAGCGCCTGCCGGTGCCCTGGGACCCGGCCCAGCCATACAAGGGCCTGGGCTGGCGCGAGGTCCAGGCCGCGCGTGCCGGCGGCGAGTTCGGCATCGAGGAGAAACCCGTGGCGGCCTGAGCCGTCCCGACGTGCGTACGGCGCATTCATGCAAGGAGACTGGTCATGCAGGTATCGGCGAAGGAACGGGAACGCGCAGGGGAGCGAGCGAGGGAGCAGGCCGGGGAGGGGCTGAGCCGCCGGCGCGCGCTGTGCTGTCTGCTTGTGCTGGCGGGCAGCGCCCCGCTGCTGCGCAGCACGGCCGCCGCGCCGCGCGTGATCAAGGTGCACGCGCGCAAGTTTATCTTCACGCCGGACCGCATCGCGCTGCGCGCGGGCGAGCCGGTGGTGTTCGAACTGACCGCGCAGGATGTGGTGATGGGCTTCAGCGTGCCGGACCTGGGCGTGCGCGCCGACCTGCCGCCGGGCAAGGTGGTGCGGGTCTCTGCCACGCCGGCCAAGGCGGGCACGTTCGGCTTCCTGTGCGACATCTTCTGCGGCTCGGGGCACGAGACCATGAACGGCGTGATCGAGGTCACCTGAGCCCGGTTCTCCACGGGCAGGTGCGGCAATCGCGCGCGAGGCCGCCGCGCCGGACTTCCCGGCAAGGCGAAGGCCCGCCCCGTCCTGCGCTCAGTCGCCCTCGCCGCCTGCCAGCACTCGCTCGTTGCCACTCCCGGGCTCGGCAGGCGGCACGGGGCCGGCCTTGCGCCTGGCCTTGCGCGCCTTGCGTTCCATGTACCAGTAGTGCGCCCGGTCCAGGTACAGGTACACCACCGGCGTGGTGAACAGCGTCAGGGCCTGGGACAGCACCAGCCCGCCCACCATCGCATAGCCCAGCGGCCGCCGCAGCTCCGAGCCCGCGCCATGCCCCAGCATCAGCGGCAAGCCTGACAGCAATGCGCACATGGTCGTCATCATGATCGGGCGGAAGCGCAGCAGGCAGGCCTGGTAGATGGCTTGCTCGGGCGGCATGCCGTGGTCGCGCTCGGCGGTGAGCGCGAAGTCCACCATCATGATGCCGTTCTTCTTGACGATGCCGATCAGCAGGATGATGCCGATCAGCGCGATCACGCTGAGATCGTAGCCGCCCGCCAGCAGGATCAGCAGCGCGCCCACGCCGGCCGACGGCAGCGTGGACAGGATGGTGAGCGGGTGGATATAGCTCTCGTACAGCAGTCCCAGCACGATATACACCGCGATCAGCGCGGCGGCGATGAGGTAGGGCTGCGACGCCAGCGATGCGCCGAAGGCCTGCGCTGTGCCCTGGAACGAGCCGCCCAGCGTCTGCGGGCGGCCCATGCCGGCCAGGGCGGTGTTGATGGCCTTGACCGCGTCGCCCAGCGCCACGTCCCTGGCCAGGTTGAAGGAAATGGTGACGGCGGGGAACTGCCCCTGGTGGCTGATCGAGAGGTAGGCGGTGCTGTTGGTGTCGATCTTGACGAAGGTGGACAGCGGCACCTGCTCGCCGGTCAGCGGCGAGGTGACGTAGAGCCTGGAGAACAGGCTGGGGTCTTCCTGCAGCGCCGGCGTGGCTTCCAGGATCACGTGGTAGCTGTTGATCTGCGTGAAGTACTGGGCCACCTGGCGCTGGCCGATGGCGTCGTACAGCGTGGCGTCGATCAGGGCCGGCGTGATGCCGAAGCTCGATGCCCGTGCCCGGTCGATGGTCAGGCGCGCGGCGGCGGCGGCGTTCTGCTGGTCGGAGGCCACGTCGGTCAGCTCGGGCAGGCCGCGCAGGCGCTCCAGGATGCGCGGCGCCCACTGGTTGAGCTCGTCCAGGTTGGCGTCCACCAGCGTGTACTGGTACTGCGTGCGCGACAGCCGCCCGCCCACGTTGATGTCCTGGCCGGCCTGCAGGAACAGGTTGGCGCCCTGCACCTGGGCCAGCTTGGGCCGCAGGCGTGCGATGACCTCGTCGGCCGAGACGGTGCGGCCTTCATCCTTGGGGCGCAGGCTGATGAAGAAGTTGCCGGTGTTGATGGTGTTCTGGCCGCCGGTCATGCCCACCGCGGCCACGTCCGGATCGGCGCGCACGATATCGGCGAGCTGCACCATGCGCGCGTTCATCGACTTGAACGACGCATCCTGCGCGGACTCCGCGATGCCGAACATGAAGCCGGTGTCCTGCTGCGGGAAGAAGCCCTTGGGGATGTAGATGAACAGCGCTACCGTGGTGGCCACCGTGAGGATGAATACGCACAGGGTGACGAACTGGTGGCGCATCACCACGTCCAGCCCGCGCTTGTAGGCCCCGAGCATGCGGTCGAAGCCGCGCTCGAACAGCTGGTACAGGCGGCCGTGCTCGTGCCCGCGTGGCGGTGTCAGGTAGCGCGAGCACAGCATCGGCGTGAGCGTGAGCGAAACGATCACCGACACCACGATGGTGAGCGTCACGGTGACCGCGAACTCGCGGAACAGCCGGCCCACGATGCCACCCATCAGCAGCAGCGGAATGAACACCGCTACCAGCGAGACCGAGATCGACACGATGGTGAAGCTGATTTCGCTGGCGCCCTTGAGCGCGGCCTCCATCGGCGCCATGCCTTCTTCCACGTGCCGGTAGATGTTCTCCAGCATCACGATGGCGTCGTCCACCACGAAGCCCACGGCGATGGTGAGCGCCATCAGCGAGAGGTTGTCGCGGCTGTAGCCGAGCAGGTACATGCCGCCGGCGGTGCCCATCAGGGCCAGCGGCACGGTGACGCTGGGGATCACCGTGGCCGCCACGTTGCGCAGGAAGACGAAGATGATCATCACCACCAGCGCGATGGTCAGCACCAGCGTGAATTCCACGTCCTTCACCGAGGCGCGGATGGTCTGGGTGCGGTCGGCCAGCGTGTTGACGTTGACCGTGGGCGGGATGGCGGCCTGCAGGCGCGGCAGCGCGGCGCGGATGCGGTCCACGGTCTCGATCACGTTGGCGCCGGGCTGCTTGGTGATGGCGAGGATGATGGCGCGCCCGTTGTGGAAGGTGTTGCCGGCCGGCGCGGCGGCGCCGGCAAAGCCCCAGCCCGCCAGCTTGGCGTTTTCCGGGCCGTCCACTGCCACGCCCACGTCGCGCACGCGCACGGGCGCGCCGTTGCGGTAGGCCAGCACCATGTCGTTCCACGCGGCGGCCTTGGTGAGCTGGTCGTTGGTGTAGACGTTGAAGGCCTTGGTGCGTCCGTCGGTGCTGCCGGTGGGCTGGTTGACGGTGGTGGCGGCGATCACGCCGCGCACGTCTTCCAGGCTCATGCCCATCGAGGACAGCTTCTGCGGGTCCACCTGGATACGCACCGAAGGTTTCTGCTGGCCGCCGATATTGACCAGGCCCACGCCGGAGATCTGCGATATCTGCTGCGCCAGCACGTTGTCGGCGAAGTCGTTGACCTCGGTCAGCGGCAGCGTGTCGGACTGCACCGCCAGCACCAGGATCGGCGAGTCGGCCGGGTTGATCTTGCGGAAGGTCGGGGGCGTGGGCAGGTTGCCCGGCAGCTGGCCGCTGGCGGCGTTGATGGCGGCCTGCACGTCCACCGCGGCGGCGTCGATGCTGCGGTTGAGGTCGAACTGCAGCGTGATCTGTGCGTTGCCCTGCGCGCTGGTCGAGGTCATCTGCGTGAGCCCGGCGATCAGCGAGAACTGGCGCTCGAGCGGCTGCGCCACGTTCGATGCCATGGTTTCCGGGCTGGCCCCGGGCAACGTGGCCGATACCTGGATGGTGGGGAAGTCCACCTGCGGCAGCGGCGCGATCGGCAGCAGCGGCCAGGCCGCCACGCCCACCAGCAGCAGCGCCAGCGCCAGCAGCGAGGTGCCGATGGGGCGTTTGATGAAGGTGGCGGAAATGCTCATGGCCGTGCGTTCCCGGCGCCGCCCGGGGTGGCGGGCGCAGGCGGCGCGGCGCCGGCGCCGGCGCTGGCCACGGTGGCCGCGGGGGTCGCAGGGGTAGCGGGCGAGGCGGTTTCATTCACCCGCGCGCCCGGCTTGAGCTTGTACTGTCCGTCCACCACCACGCGCTCGTCGGCGGCCAGGCCCTTGGTCACGATGGCGCGGGCGTCCTGGATCTCGGCCACCTCGATCGGCCTGGAAGCCACGGTATGGTCCGCCCGCACCACGTAGACGTAGGTGCTCGACTGGCCGCGCTGCACGGCGGAGGCGGGAATGGTCAGTGCCTGTTCGCGCTCGCCGAGCACCAGCCGTGCGTTGACGTACTGGCCTGGCCACAGCGTGTGCGCGGGATTGGGAAAGCGGGCCTTGAGCTGGATCGTGCCCGAGGTGGTGTCGATGGTGTTGTTGAGCAGGATCAGGCTGCCGCGGCCCAGCAGCTGGCCGCTGCCGCGCTCGCTGGCCTCCACTGCGAGTGGCGTGCGGCTGCCCTGGATAGCCTGGTTGATGCGCTGGAATTCACTCTCGGGTAGCGTGAAGACCACGYCGATGGGGTCGATCTGGCGGATCACCACGATGCCGCTGGCGTCAGCCGCGTGGACGATATTGCCCGGGTCGACCAGGCGCGCGCCCACGCGCCCGGACAGTGGCGCGTTGATGGTGGTGTAGTCCAGCTGCACGCGCGCGGCGTTGACCAGCGCTTCGTCGTTCTTTATCGCGGCGGCCAGCTGCGCCACCTGCGCGCGCTGGGTGTCCAGCGTCTGCTCGGTGGTGGCGTTCTCCTGGATCAGTCCCTCGTAGCGCTTGAGGTCGAGCCTGGCGTTGGCGAGCTGCGCCTCGTCGCGCATCTTCTGCGCCTGGGCCTGCTGCAGCTGGGCCTGGAAGGTGCGCGGGTCGATCTGCGCCAGCAGCTGGCCGGCCTTGACGTCCTGGCCTTCGACAAAGCCCACGCGGTCGAGCTGGCCGTCCACGCGCGGCTTGACCGTGACCGTGGCCATGGCCTGCACGGTGCCGACCCCGCCCAGGCCGATCGGCACGTCCTCGCGCCTGACCAGCGCGCTGGAGACCGACACCGCGGGCGCGGGCGCGGCCGCCTGCCGCGGCGCCATCATGCGCTTGAGCGGCCCGATGGCGAACCAGGCCAGCGCGGCCAGCACGAGTATGGCGAGGCCGATCAGGAAGGGGTTGCGGCGGGAGGGCTGGGTCGCCATGGAATGCCTTGGGAAGTGGTGTGCCTGTGCGGTTCAGGGTTGGGCCGGGGCGCCTGCGCTGCCGGCGGGGGCGAGGGTGGCCGGCGCGTTGCCGGCCGCGCCGGGACTGGCCGGGCCGGACGGGGTGGCGGGGGGCATGGCGGACGGATCGGCCATGGCCAGCGCCGCGCTGCTCCAGCCGCCGCCGATTGCCTTGATCAGGCCCACGCTGGCGGCGAACTCGCGGCCACGCAACTGGATGGCGGTACGTTCATTGGACAGCGAAAGGGCCTGTGCCGTTACCACCGCCAGATAAGATGCCGTGCCGGCGCGGTATTGCGCCAGGCTCACGCGCTCGGCCACGCGGGCGGCGTCCACCGCGCGGTCCTGCACCACCACTTCCTGGTCGAGCACGCGCAAGGCCGAGAGGTTGTCCTCCACTTCCTGCAAGCCGTTGAGCACGGTCTGCCGGTACGCTGCCGCCGCGCCGTCGTAGGCCGCCACCGCCTGGTCATTCTGCGCGTTGCGCAGGCCACCGTCGAAGATGGTGCCCGCCAGCGCCGCGCCGAGCGACCACACGCGCCCCGGCGGGCCGAACCAGTTGGCCAGGCTGCCGCTGCTGGCGCCGCCCACGGCGGACAGCACCAGCGAAGGGAAATACGCCGCGCGCGCCACGCCGATGTTGGCGTTGGCCGCGGCCATGCGGCGTTCGGCGGCGGCGATGTCGGGGCGGCGCTCCAGCAGCGCCGAGGGCAGGCCCGGCGGCACCACGAGCGGGCGCATGGCGAATGCCGCGGGCGGCAACGCGAACTGCGCCGGGGCGAGGCCGAGCAGCACCGCGATGGCATGCTCGAGCTGGTTGCGCTGCACCTCCAGGTCGATCGCCTGCGCGCGCGCCGATTCCAGCGTGACCTGGGCCAGCGCCACGTCGCCCGAGGTCGCCACGCCGGCGCGGAACTGGCTCTGGGTGAGCTTGAGCGATGCCTCGTACGCGGCCAGCGTGCGGGCGTAGAGCGCCTCGAGCACGTCGGTCACGCGCAACTGGATATAGTCCTGCACCAGTTCGCCCTGGATGGTCAGGCGGGCCGCGGCAAGGTCGGCGGCGCTGGCCTGCGCGTTGTCGCGGGCGGCTTCGATGGTGCGCCGCACCTGGCCCCACAGGTCGACCTCCCAGCTGGCATCGAGGCTGGCCGAGTGCGTGTTGGACACGGTCTGGATGCCCAGCGTGTTGGTGCGCGCGCGGCCTGCCGACACGGCGGCGCCCAGGGTGGGAAACAAGCCGGCGCGCGCGCCCTGCGCCAGCGCGCGCGCCTGCCGGTATTGCGCCTCGGCCTGGCGCAGGCTCTGGTTGGCTGCGTTGGCCTGCACGACCAGTTCATTCAGGCGGGCGTCGTCGAAGCCGCTCCACCAGTCCTGGCTCAGGTCCACCGGGCGCGGCTCGGCGATCTTCCATTGGTGGTCGGGCGGCGTGGCCTCGCGAAAGGCCGCGGGCGTATCGGGCGGCGGACGCTGGTAGTCCGGGCCGACGGCGCAGCCGGCCAGCCAGGCGCAGGCCATGGCGATGCCGAGCACGCGCGTTGGAAGCGGGCGCGCGGTGATCATGCGGGGGAGCGACGTTCGGGCGTCATGGACGGGCCTTCGTGGTGATGCCGGTTTCCTGCACTGTCTAGCCTTGCCTGGCGATGTGCCGGCGGGGGCGGGGAAGCGTTCCAGGCATGCATGGAGGCGCGCCGCCGCGCATTGCCGCGAGGCTGTCCTATGGCAAGGATAGTGCGGGCCTGAAAGCGGTGTAATGCGCGGCGCATTACCGAATATTTCACTGGCTTACGCTGGTCCGCCTGGCGCGCGCTGCCAGGTGCGGCCTGGAATACATCGCGTCGGGCCGCGCGGGGGGCGGCGGCCAAGCTGTTACCGGATCTTGCCGGCAAGCCGGCCTCGGCATTGTGCGGTGCGCAAGGCCGCGCCGCCGCCGTGCCGGCGGAGGAAGCCCGGCGGACGTTTCTCGTGCGCGCAGCGGCGCCGCCGGCGCGCAGGGCGGATGCGGCACGCTGTTGTAATCTGGTGTAATCGTGCGGCGGCGCGCGCCCGCAGGTTGCATTTGCCTGGAGTGCCGCGTAGAAAGTAGGTGTCGGGCGGCGCAGCGGGAGGGCTGCGGCAAACCGGGCGGCCGGCCGGCGCACACAAGACCATCTGGACGACGAGCGGGAAGGCGTGGCCATGGAGACAGATCAAGAAAGCACACTGACCTATGCACTGCTGGCGGAGCCGGCGCGCGCCGCGATCTGCCGTGCGCTGCTGGAAGCGGGCGAGGAGGGCATGCCCGCCTTCGACCTCGCCGGCATAGCCGGGCTCAACCTGGCGCGGGCCAGCCATCATTTCCGCGAACTGACGCAGGCCGACGTGCTGGCCCTGATCATCCGCGACCGGCAGGTCATCTACGCGCTCAAGGCGCGCCGTGCCGTGCGCATGGCGCTGGAGTATCTGGACGCCAGCGGACTGTAGCCCGGGCGGGCGGCGCTGCCCCGTATAATTCCGCGCTTGCGAGCCCGCGCGGAGAGAAATCCGTGCGCGCGGCGATGGCACGGTGTGCCGTCCGGCCCCACCGATCCTGAGCTTCCCTATCCATGTCCGTCCTGGAAAACCTGTTTGCCGCCCTCGAAGAACATGGCTGGGCGGTCTCCGACGATCTGATCGGCGCCGACCTGGCATTGCGCCTGCACCGCGAGAGCAGCGCGGCGTGGGAGGCCGGGCGCTTCCATCCGGCCCGCGTAGGCCGCGCCGAGGGCATCGCGCGCGAAGCGGATATCCGCGGTGATTCGATCCTGTGGCTCGACGACGCCCCCGCCTGCCCCGCCAGGCAGGCGTTCCAGGCCTGGGCCGCCGATTTCCGCCAGACCCTGAACGGGCGTTACTTCCTCGGTCTCAAGCGCGAGGAATTCCACTTCTCGCACTATCCCGTCGGCACGGCCTACAAGAAGCACCTCGACCAGCATCGCGCGATGCGCGACCGCCAGATCTCGCTGGTGCTCTATCTCAATGCCGAATGGAGTGAATACGATGGCGGCGAGCTGGCGCTCTATTCGCCGGAGGACGACAAGATCGAGCTGCACCGCGTGCTGCCGCGCTTCGCGCGGCTGGTGGTATTTCGCAGCGACCTGGTCCCGCATGAGGTGTTGCCCTGCAACAAGACGCGCTGGGCGCTCACCGGCTGGTTTCGCACCGATGCGGCGTGAGCGCGCGCAGGCAAGCTGACCAGGCGGCCCGGCACATGGAGTGGAGCGATATCAAGATCTTCCTCGCGATCGCCCGCGCGGGCAGCCTCGGCGGCGCCGCGCGCGCGATCGGGCAGACCCAGCCGACCATGGGACGCCGGCTCAAGGCGCTGGAGGAAGCCCTGGGGCAATCGCTGTTCCAGCGCACCAGCGACGGCTTCGTGCTGACCGCCGAAGGCAGCGCCGTGTTTGCGCACGCGGAGCGCATGGAAGAAGAGGCGCTTGCCTTCGAGCGCCAGCTGTCCGGCCACGGCCGGGAGCTGGACGGCATGTTGCGCATCTCGTCGTCGGACTGGTTCGGCGTGCATATGCTCACGCCGGTGATCGCGGACTTTATCCGCTCGCATCCGCGCGTGGCGGTGGAGCTGGTGACCGACGCGCGCCTGTTCAGCCTGGCACGGCGCGAAGCCGACCTGGTGTTTCGCATCCGCGCCTTCGACGAAGCCGATGTGGTGCAGCGCAAGCTGATGCACATGGACTATGCGCTCTATGGCGCGCCCGGCGTGGCGCCGCCGCGCGCGGGCGGCGGGGAGGGCCATGCGCTGCTGACGCTCGACACCGGCTTCTCCGACCTGCCGGACGTGGCCTGGATGCGCCGCTTGCTGCCCGGCGCGCAGGTGGCCTTCGGCAGCAACAGCCGCGAGGCACAGGCGCGCCTGTGCGCGGCCGGCGCCGGGCTGGCGGTGCTGCCGTGCCTGCTGGCCGAGCGCGTGGGCGGGCTGCAGGCCATCGACCTCGGCGAGCCGCCGCCCGGCCGCGACGTATGGGTGGGCTACCACCRCGACCTGCGCCGGCTGGGCCGGCTGCGCGCTTTCCTCGATGTGGTCTTCGCACGCCTCGGCGCCGGCTAGACGCCAGACGAATGCCGGACGAATGCCGGATGGACGCTGCACGGATGCTAGAACGCAACCCGGTCGCGGCCGGCCGCCTTGGCGCGGTACAGCGCTTCGTCGGCCAGGCGCACGAGCTGGTCCGCGCCGTCTGATGCCATGCCGGCATCGACAGCCTGCGCGACCCCGATGCTCGCGCTGATGGGGATGGCCCGGCCGCCATGGCGGACGGCTTCCGAGCGGATGGCGCGGCGGATCCGCTCGGCCACCCCGATCGCGTCGGCGAATGCCGTGTCCGGCAGCAGCACCGCGAACTCCTCTCCGCCATAGCGGCCGAGCACGTCATGCTCGCGCAGGCAGGCGCCGACCCTCGCGGCGACCGCCTTGAGGACGGCGTCGCCGGCCGGGTGGCCGTGCTTGTCGTTGACTTGCTTGAAGTGGTCCAGGTCGAAGATCAGGATGCAGAGCGGCGAGCCGGACCTGCGCCAGCGCCGGAACGCTTCCCGCAGGCGGTCTTCCAGATGGCGGCGGTTGTAGAGTCCGGTCAGCGCGTCGCGTATCGCGGCCTCATGCAACGCGCCGACCGCCTCGTCGCGCGCGCGTTGCGCAATGGCCAGCTCCGTCACGTCGACGATCGTCACGCACACGGCAATGACCTCGTCGTCTTCCATGAGCGGCAGGAACTCGCAATCCTGCCGCATCCAGTCGAGATCGCAGGTGACCGGCAGGTCATGCGGGAAGCGGAACAGGTAAGGGCGGTGCTCCCACGAGGTGAAGGCGCTGATCTTCAGCAGGAACACCGAATCGAGCGTATGCGTGAGCCAGCCTGCGGGCAATTCGGGAAACAGTTCGAGCAGCGGCCGGTGCAAGGCGGCCGCGGCGCTGACGCCGCTGCGGTCCGCCATGAAGAGGTTCCAGAGCACGATGCGGTATTCCCGGTCCAGCACGAAGACGCCGCAGCCCATGCGCGCCAGCGCCAGTTCGTGAAGCCGCGCATGCGCGGCGGAGTCGAGGGACATGTCAGGGGCTCCAGACACTGCAAGGCAAAAACTGCAAGGCGAAGACCGCGGAGCCGGGTTCCGGGTCCCGCGGGGACTGCTAGAGAGCTAGAGACGGGCCAGCACCTCGTCGAGGGCCGTGCACAGCCGCTCGATCGCGCCCTGCGCCAGCATGGCGACCAGGGTCGCCTTGAAGCCGCCGTCCCCGATGCGGATGCTGAGCTCGAGCAGCAGCGCCTGGCCCAAGGCCGGATTGCCGGGCTTGTGCGCGGCGCCGAAGATCTGCTCCGCATCGATCTCGCGCGGCACGGAGAAGGTCGGCCTGCGGCCGAGCTGCGCGAGCAGGCCGGATACGCAGGCGCCAGCGAACACATTCGCGATTTCGAGCAGCAGGCCTCGCGACGCCATTTCCGCGCCGCCTTCGGCAGCCATGTCCTTGCCTGCGTAGACGGCTTCGCACAGCGCGCGCGCCGTCGTGGTCGAAGAACACCATGGTCTCGCCGGCGATATCCGAGCGGAAGCTCTGGCGGAAGGCGGCCACGTCGGGCATCTCGCCCAGCAACCGCGCGATTTCGTCCCTGAGCTGCTGCGGATCGACCAGGCAGATGCGCGGGATCGACAGCGTCACGACGCAGCCCAGCAGGCGCGCAAGCATCGCCCCCGCCGTGCCCATGCCGATATTCGCGATCTCCTGCAGAGCGTCGCAGCGGTCTTCGCCAAGGGTGGCGCGCGGGCCAGGAGCCGGCTGCGCCCTGATGAGCAGCTTGCGCGCAAGGGTGGCGTCGTCGCAGACGAGGTCAGGGCGTGCCATGAATTTCCTCCGATCAGTGTGGTGTCCGCCGGACGAGGATCCGTCTCGCTGGCAGCCCGGGGGCGGCTGCGCGCAGCTATTCGTCATGCTGTCCTGCCGGCGGGAGTCACATCGGGAATGCATGGTGAGAAAGCCGGCCGGATGGCATTCGGGTTAGCGAATGGCGGTGACATCCGGGTATCTGGAAGCTGTCCTCAATTAAACGGCGATGGACGCAAAGAGTAAAGCGGCCTTCCGATTCGGATTCTTATCGATGCCTTGATGCGAGGGATGCAATGCATTCATCCTCTTGCGGTCCCAATGAATCGGATAACTCTTATTTAATTCCTATTCACTTCGACGTGCTTCGGCAAGGATTCCCGGCGGGCGCCGGATGGAGCGGGGGCGGATGATTCGGCGGGATTTCACCAGATTTCCGCGCGTAGTGGCGGAAATCGACGGCGGGACGGCGTTCGGGGGCGCCTGGAAGATGGTCGGCTGCTTGACGGTGAGGATGTGATTATTCTTAATAATTCTTATCGGAATTCAAGGCGCGAAGTGGCATGTTGGCGGCGGATAATCCGAAGGCGAAATACCTTTATCCAGGAAATGGATGGCATATTCGCCCCTGTTCTGCCAATTGCCGTTCCCTCCAGGCCACGGCCCGGCCGCGACGTGTTGCGCGGCCGGGCCGGAATGGTTTAGCCCCGCGCGATTTCCACCACGAGCTTTCCCTTGGCCGCACGCGTCTCGATGGCGTGGTGTGCCTCGATGGCATTGTCCAGGTGGAAGCGGCGCGGATCCAGTTGCACGGTGAGCTTGCCGGCATCGGCGAGAAGGGTGGCCTCCCGCAGGATCTCGCCATGGTGTGCGCGGCCCTTGCCGGTCAGGAGCGGGATCAGGGTGAACACACCCGAGTAAGTCGCGGCGCGGAACGACAGCGGCGCCAGCTTGTGCGTCCCCCAGCCCAGGCAGCTCACCACATGGCCGCCATAGGTGCGTGCGGCGAGGAAGGCGTTGTCCAGCACCTCGCCGCCAACCGTGTCGTACACCACGTCGAAGCCTGCGCCGCCGGTGTGCTGCTCGACGTACTGCTCGACCGTGGTCGTGGCGAAGTCGATTGCGGTGGCGCCATAGCCCTCGATCGTTGCCTTGTGCCCGGCCGAGCCGGTGGCGTAGACCTGCGCACCGAGCGCGCGGGCGATCTGCACCGCGACATGGCCGACGCCGCCGGCGCCGCCGTGCACCAGCACCTTCTGTCCGGGCTGCACGTTGGCCCGGTCGACCAGGCCCTCCCACGCGGTGATGAAGATCAGCGGCAGCGCGGCGGCTTCGCGCATCGAGAAACCGGCGGGCTTGGGTGCGAGCAGGTCGGCGTCGACCGCGGCATACTCGGCCAGCGAACCTTGCACGCCGCCCACGCCGCCGGTCATGCCGTAGACCTCGTCGCCGGGCGCGAAGCAGGACACGCCCGGGCCCACGGCCTCCACCACGCCGGCCAGGTCGATGCCGAGCACGGCGGGCAGCGGCTGACGCGCATGCGCCGCATTGCCGGCGCGGATCTTGGTGTCGAGCGGGTTGACCCCGCTGGCCAGGATGCGCACCAGAACCTGGCCGGGACCAGCCTGCGGCACGGGAAGCTGGACGGACTTGAAGGGCGCGCCTGCGGTTTCGACGATCAGGGCCTGCATGGAGGCTTGCGGCATGGTGAACTCCCGGTAGGAATTGGGTTGAGTCGGATTGAGTCGGGCTGGGTTGGTATCACCATTGTTGTTCATGCGAAAACGAAGATAAATCAACTTGTTCGCATGATATTCATTCATTTGTGCATGACGACATGACCGGGCCGCGCTGATGTGCCTTCAGGACCGCGCTTCCGTGCACGTATCAGAGGGGCGCTGCGGGTGCGCTGTTGCCCGGCGCCCGCGGCGGCGGATCCGGCACCCGGATCGCCGGCAAGCGTAAGCGCATCATGGATGCGCGCGGGCACTGCAGTCGCGCAAGGGGCAGGCCGCCATGCGTCGATTCGGGAGGCGAGCGCCGAGCGCCAGGCATTGCCATGCGCTCAGCGCTCGCTGATGGGGCTGATGGGGCTGATGGGGTTGATGGGGCTGATGGGACTTGTCGGGCTTGTCAGACTTTGGCAGCAGCGGCCGGGGGCGAGCGGAACGCGATTCCGAATCGATTGAACGCGTTCATCAAACCGATCGCATAGGTGAGGTCGGCCAGTTCCTTCTCGCTGAACCCGGCAGCAGCGGCTTCGTAGTCGGCATCGGGAACGCCGGTTTCGGCCACACGCGTCACGGTCTCGGCCCAGGCGAGCGCGGTGCGTTCGCGGGCACTGAATACCTCGCCCGCGTCGCGCCACACCGGTACCAGTACGAGCTTGTCTGCCGCCAGGCCAGACTTGAGCAGATCGCGGGAATGCATGTCGATGCAGAATGCACAGCCATTCATTTGCGAAACCCGCAGATACACAAGATCGACCAGTTCCTTCGGCAGGCTGCTTTTCTGAAGCGTGAGGTACACCCCTCCGAACGCCTTGTAAGCTTCGGGCGAGGCCTTGGTGTAGTCGATACGATGAATCATGACGAATCCTTGTTTGGCTGTTGAAGGACTCTATCGTGTTGCATCCTGGCCTACGCCAGAAGATCCATGATCCGGCTTGCGCACTGGACCATGATTGCCGCCGGGGACGGCGACTGCCAGCGTCATAGCAGCTGCAAGATACGCCTTCCGAGATTCTCGGCGGTGCCCTGGGAGTCGATGTTCGTGAAATTGAGAAGCAAGGCCGAGGCTCCGTCACTGTCCCTCGCACCGTCCCGCGCACCGTCCCTCGTCCAGTTCGTCAATGCTTCCCCGTACAGGCCCGCTGCCCGCATGCGCGCTGCAAGCCGGCGATCCGACTGCTGGCCTTGCAGCCGCAAGATCAGGTGCATTCCTCCAGGCTGTGAATCGATTCGCATGGTTTTCCCCAGCACGCTTTCCAGGCCTGCTGCCGTCGCTTCCCGACGCTCGGCATAGAGCTTGCGCATCCGCTGGATATGGCGCGCGAAGTGCCCCTCCGCCATGAAGGCCGTGACAATCGCTTGCGTCAGCCCGGGACTGCCCCCTGCAAAGGCCTGGGTGATTTGCTCGAACCGCTCGACCTGCGCTTCCGGCACGACGAGATAGGCAAGCCGGATGCTCGGGAAAAGCACCTTGCTGAAGGTGCCGGCATAGAGCACTCGCCCGTCACGGTCCAGGCTCTTCAGCGCAGACAGCGGACGGCTGACATACCGGTACTCGCCGTCGTAATCGTCTTCAATGATCCATGCATTGTTTTGCGTCGCCCAGTCCAGCAGCGCCAGGCGCCGGGGTAGCGACAGAGACACGCACAGCGGACTCTGATGAGCAGGTGTGACCACAGCCGCGCGCGCCCGGGGCGCCAACGCGATGCCATCGGCAATGACCACGCCCTCCCGGTCTACCGGCACCGGGACCGCCGCAATATGCATATGCCCCAATAGCTCCCGCGTCGGCGGGTATCCGGGATTTTCGAGCCATACGTGATCTCCCGCCTTCAGTAATGCATGGGCAATCAGCTCGATGGTGTTGCGATATCCCGATGTCACGAATATCTGAGACGGGGAGCAGTCAATTCCGCGCGAAACCTGCAGGTATGCGGCAATCCCGGCGCGCAGCTCCTGCAAGCCATATACGGAGGGATGGGCCATGTCGGATGGTTGCATGGCACGTACACACCGCGCGCCCAGGCGCGCCCAGATCTTGCGGGGAAACGCATCCAGGGCAGGCAAGCCCATTTGGAACGGCAAGATCGAATCCGGACGAAAGCTGGCCGCAGCAATGGCGCTGCCGGGCCGGGGCAGGGTGCTCGCAACTGGCGTTCGCGGCTCGAGGCCCGGCGTCACGATGGTCCCCGCCTGGCCGCGCGCCTGAATGTACCCCTCGGCTGCCAGCAATGAATAGGCCGCCTCGATGGTGCCTCTCGCTAAACCCAGCTCCTTGGTCAGCGCGCGTGCCGAGGGTACCCGGTCACCCGGCTTCAACACGCCACTATTGATCGCGCCGCGAAACCGGTCGTAGATCTGTCGGTAGAAGGGTGCGGCCGCAGTTGGATCCAACGGCGGAATACTACTGGTTTTCGCGACGGTCATGGACCAGTCCATTTTTGCGGCTGTTTGAAAATGACTATACCATGATGAGCGGCGAGGAAAGCTCGAGGCAAATGCGCGCGACATGCGTGCGGCGATCCCAGAAAGGCGATCCCAAGAAGGCGAACCCATTTGACCTCCCGTCCTCACGCGCGCCCCCATTCAGCGGTTCATGCCTTACCCGGCTTCTGCCGGAAGGAGGCACGTCATCTGCCTGTGCCACCGCCAGCCTGCCAACAACAATCATGGATCAGTCGCAATTTCCGTTCATGGCCCTTGGGTGCGGGTCATGAGCTTGGTAAATTGAAGGCTCCTCCCAGGCATCGGATCGGCAGGTACAACCAGCATATTTCCCTCCGTTTTAGCTTTAATCCATACGCGGCCCTTTATCCGCCCCCAAGGAAATCCAGGTGATATGACGATACGTTCAATCAAGACCATCGCCGTCTTTTGCGGATCGAACTACGGCGCATCGGACGAGTTCGCCGACGGAGCGCGAGCGCTCGGACGGGCACTGGGAACGGCGGGCATAACAGTCGTCTATGGCGGCTCGGCAAGGGGCCTGATGGGTATCGTCGCGGATGCCGCCCTGGCTTCCGGTGGCAAGGTCCATGGCGTGATAACCGAAAGCCTGCACCAGCGCGGCCATTCGCATCCCGGCCTGACCAGGCATGAAATCACGCCGACCCTGCGTAGCCGAAAGGAACGCATGGTCGTGCTTGCCGATGCATTCATCGCCCTGCCGGGAGGCATCGGGACGATCGAGGAACTGATGGAGGTGTGGAGCATGAACCAGCTCGCGGAGATCGACAAACCTGTCGGCCTGTTGGACTCCGCCGGCTTTTTCGCGCCGTTTCTGGGGTTTATCGACCATATGGTCGACACCAAATTCCTGCCGGCGGCGCATCGGCATTCGATATCGGTGGATGCGGACGCGAGCGCCTTGATCGGCAAGCTGCGCGGCTATGCACGTGTCGATGGACCTAAATGGCTATAGCGCCGGACGGTGTCTGCAATGACGACGTCTCGCGTTTCCATGGCGATGCTCCTTCCTTCCCGTCCTGTGGATGCCCCGATCCACCAGGGCTGCCGGGCGCATCGAATCCTGGTACGGTGCACCCGGCGCATCCACGATCAATTGGCGGCTGAACGCGTCACTCGGACGGGAATGGATTTGTACGAGGGCGTGCCGCTTTCCTTGTCGATGTAGTCGAGCGGTACCAGGACGTTCGCCTCCGGATAGTAAGCGGCCACGGATCCGCGCGCGATGCCGTAGGCAATCGCCGTGATGTTCTCGAGCCGGAGCCGTCGGTCCGAGACGATGGTCTCGATGTCTACCAGGTCCCCGTGTTCGATCCCATGCGAGGCCAGGTCGGCCTCGTTCATGAACAGGACGTCGCGGCGGCCGAACACACCACGATAACGATCATCCAGGGCGTAGATGGTTGTGTTGTACTGGTCGTGGCTGCGGATCGTGATCAGGCGCAGGACGTTTTCACCTCCCAGGACCTCGGCGTCCTCGTGCACGCCGGCGTACACGGAGAACTCGGCCTTTCCTGAAGGCGTATGCCACTTGCGCTCGGTCGGCGGCAATGGCAGGCGGAATCCGCCCGGCATCCGGATGCGCTCATTGAAGGCTTCGAACCCGGGGATGCTCCTGTCGATCAGGTCACGGATCTTGTCATAGTCGGCGATCAGCTCCAGCCAGGGGACCTTGCTGTCCGGCAGGGTTGCGTGCGCGATGCTGGCAACGATTGCCGGCTCGGAGCGCAAGTGCTCGGAAGCCGGGGTGAGCTTGCCGGCCGACGCATGGACCATCGACATCGAGTCTTCGACCGTGACCGATTGCGGGCCGCTCTGCTGCACATCGAGTTCGGTACGCCCGAGGCAAGGGAAGATATAGGTTTCCTTCGCCACCAGGAGGTGCGTGCGATTGAGCTTGGTGCCGACGTGCACGCTCAGGTCGAGCTTGGCCATCGCGGRCAGGGATTGCTCGGGATCCGGCAGCGCGACGGCGAAGTTCCCGCCCAGGCAGATCAGGGCCTTCGAGGAACCCCTGATCATCGCCTCGATGGCGTTGACGGCATCGTGCCCGTGTTCGCGGGGAAGCTGGAAGCCGAAGATGCCTTCGAGCCGCTCGAGAAAGTCCGCCGACGGCTTCTCCGTGATGCCGACCGTGCGGTTTCCCTGGACGTTGGAGTGGCCGCGCAGCGGGCATATGCCGGCGCCGGGCTTGCCGAAGTTGCCGCGCAGCAGCAGCAGGTCGGCGATCAGGCGAACATTGGCCGTGCCCTTGTTATGCTGGGTGACGCCCATGCCGTACGTGACAATCGCGGCATTCGACTTCGCATAGGCGATGGCCACCTGTTCGAGATCGGCTTGCAATAGTCCGCTCGCTTTTTCGATGTCCTCCCATGTCGTGGCTTGCAGATCGGCCGCGAAGGCGTCGAAGCCGACCGTGTGCGTGGCGATGAATTCGCGGTCAAGGACGTTACCCTGTTCCGCATCCAGCGCCAGCAGCGACTTCATGATGCCCTTGAGTGCGGCCGCGTCGCCGCCGGCGTTGACCTGGAAATAGGTCGAGGCGATCCGGGTCGAGCCGTAGGTGGCCATCTCAAGCCAGTTCTGCGGATCGGCGAAGCGCTCGAGGGCGCGTTCGCGTAGCGGATTGAAGACGATGATCGGTACGTTGCGACGTGACGCTTCGTGCAGCGTGCCCATCATCCGCGGATGATTCGTGCCGGGATTGTGCCCGATCGAGATGATGAGGTCGCACGTGTCGAAGTCTTCGAGCGACACCGTGCCTTTGCCGATGCCGATCGATTGCGGCAGCCCGATGCTGGTCGGCTCGTGGCACATGTTCGAGCAGTCAGGGAAATTGTTCGTGCCATATTCCCRCACAAAGAGCTGGTACAGGAAGGCGGCCTCGTTCGAGGCCCTGCCGGACGTATAGAACTCCACCTGGTCTGGCGACAACCCGCGCAGGATCTGCCCGATCCGGCCGAACGCCTCATCCCACTCGACTGCCCGGAATTTGTCCGTGGCGCGGTCGTAGACAAGCGGATGCGTCAGGCGGCCCATGTCCTCCAGCTCGAAATCCGAGCGCTGCAGCAGCGATGCCACGGTGTTGTTCTCGAAGAACTCCGGGCGCACGCGCTTGGTCGTCGCCTCCCAGGTGACGGCCTTCGCGCCGTTCTCGCAGAACTGGAAATTGGAACGGTGTTCCTTGTCGGGCCAGGCGCAGCCCGGGCAATCGAAGCCGTCCGGCTGATTGGTCCGGAGCAGCGTGATCGGGGCCTTGATGGTTTCCATCTGCAGCCGGATGGCCTGGGCCGTCGCCCGCAGCGCTCCCCAGCCGCCGGCAGGGCCTTCGTATTCCCTGATACCGGGCACTTCGCGTCGATTGGTCATTTGATGAACTCCATGGATGAAAACGGCGGCACCATGCACTCGGGTCAAGCTGACGCTTCTCGCTGGCTCCTATGCGGCGGACTTCCTCGGCTTTGAGCCGGCACGGCGCTCTGGCGCCTGCTCCAGGGACGGCGTGCCATCGGGGGGCGGGGCATCCTTTGCGCTGTCCTTTGCCTTAGGCTTGGCCGGGAGCTTGTCGAACCGTACCGCCGCGCTGTCCGTGTCGTAGTCGATCCTCGCCTTGTCGCCCGGCTTCAGCGCGTCACCGAGGATCTCCTTGGCGAGACGCGTTTCGATGACCTGGCGAATCTGGCGTTTCAGTTCGCGCGCGCCGAACTCGGGCTGGTAGCCGACTTCGACCAGGTGCTCGACGAGCGCGTCGCCGAAGCTGAGCGTGATGTCCTGTGCCGCCGCCGTGCGCACGATGCGATCGAGCTGGATCTGCACGATCGCGCGGATGTTCTCCTTGCCAAGCGCATGGAAGACGATGATCTCGTCGATGCGGTTCAGGAACTCCGGACGGAAGTGCCCCTTCAGCACGCCCATCAGTGCCGCGCGGACTTCCTTGTCGGATTTTCGCTTGGCCTCGGGCTGCGCCAGGTTATCCATGATGATGGCGGAGCCGAGGTTGCTGGTGGCGATCAGGATCGTGTTGCTGAAGTCGACCACGCGGCCTTTGCCATCGGTGAGGCGACCATCGTCGAACACCTGCAACAGGACGTTGTAGACGTCGGGGTGCGCCTTCTCGATCTCGTCGAGCAGGATCACGCTGTAGGGACGTCGCCGCACGCGTTCGGTCAGCTGGCCGCCCTCCTCGTAGCCCACGTAGCCCGGCGGCGCCCCGATCAGGCGCGCCACCGCGTGACGCTCCATGTATTCGGACATGTCGATGCGGATGATCGCCTGCTCATCGCCAAACACGGTTTCGGCCAGGGCCTTGGCGAGCTCCGTCTTGCCGACGCCGGTGGGCCCCAGGAACAGCAGGGTCGCGATCGGTCTGTGCGTCTGGCCGAGGCCCGCGCGCGACAGGCGTACCGCGTCGCTCACCGCGACCACGGCATCCTCCTGGCCAACCACGCGCTCACGCAGCTTTGCCTCCATGCCAAGCAGCTTCTGCCGCTCTTCCTGCGTGAGTTCCGCGACCGGAATGCCGGTAAGGCGAGATACGACCTCAGCCACCGTCGCCACCGTTACCTCGAGCGTCTCCGAGCCCGTCTTTCGCTGCCACGCCTCCATCGCCTCGTCGAGCTGCTTCTGCTTCTCGCCGATGCGTTCCTCGAAGCGCTTCGCCTCGTCGAAACGCTTGCGCGAGGCGGCATAGTCCTGCTCGCGCTTGAGCTGCGCGGCTTCCGCTTCCAGTTCCAGGATCGCGGCCGGACGGGAGGTCGCGCCGATCCGCACGCGTGCCGCGGCCTGGTCGATCAGGTCGATCGCCTTGTCGGGCAGGAAGCGTGACGTGATGTAGCGATCCGCGAACTCGGCCGCCGCGACAAAGGCATCGTCGGAGAAGGTCACCTGGTGATGTGCCTCCAGCTTGTCACGCAGGCCACGCAGGATCACGATGGTCTGCTCGACGCTCGGCTCCGGCACGAGCACGGGTTGAAAGCGGCGCTCGAGTGCCGCATCCTTTTCGATGTACTTCTGGTACTCGCTCAGTGTCGTTGCACCGATCAGGCTGAGCTCGCCGCGCGCCAGCGCAGGCTTGAGCACATTGGCGATGTCGAGGCCTCCCTCGCCCCCGCCCTGGCCAGCCCCGACGATCGTGTGCAACTCGTCCACGAACAGGATCAGCGAGTCCCGGCTGGCCGTGACCTCGTCGATCAGGTTCTTTGCGCGCTCCTCGAATTCGCCGCGGTACTTCGCGCCCGCAACCATCGCATTGATGTTCAGTTCGACGAGCCGCTTGTCACGCAGGACTTCCGGCACGTCGCCGTTGACGATCCGCTGCGCGAGTCCTTCGACGATCGCTGTCTTGCCAACGCCCGGCTCGCCGATCAGCACGGGATTGTTCTTCTTGCGCCGGGCAAGCACCTCGATCGTGCTCTCGATCTCCTGTGCGCGGCCCAGCACCGGATCGAGCTTGCCCTGGCGCGCCATCGCGGTGAGGTCGCGCCCGAACTTGTCGAGGTTGGGCGTGCCCGTGCCGCCTTCGATGCGACCGTCCTCCGCGCCTTTTCCCACCACCTTGACGACCTTCTGGCGCAAGGCTTCCGGTGTCACGCCATATTTCTTGAGGAGGGCTCCCGCGATGCTCTCGGGCACGGCGGCAAGGCCAATCAGCAGATGCTCGGGCCCGACGTACGAGTGACCCAGTTCGCGCGACGCCTGGAAGGCAAACTGAAAGGCCTTCTTCAGGCGCGGCGAGATCGTCATCCGGTCGAGTGGCGCATCGGGGTCCGCTTCCCCCGTGCGCGCGTGCTCGTCAATATAGGTCTTGATGTCTTCGGACGAGATCTTGAGCTCCTTGAGCAGTGCGCCGGCAATGTCGTTCTCGGCAAGCACATAGAGGAGATGCTCCGTGTCGAGCTCGGCGCGGCGTAACTCGTGCGCCTTCTCCGCCGCGCGCTGCAACAGCTCGATCGTCTGCTCGCTGAAGGCGTCCGTGGCATCGACGGACTCGCGCGGCACCTCGGTGGAGAAGGAGCCTGCATCGTCGGTCTCGCCGCCCAGGCCACCGAACAGGTGTGACATCCCGCCTCCACCGTTCAGGAGGGAGTCGAACGGATTCATCATGTCCTGATGCCGCAGCATCTGGCGGTAGTGATAGTCGCAGATCGAGAGCGTGCGGCGCTCGCCGTTCTCCGTCACGGTGACACGGGCAACCGCGGGGCGTGCATTACAGATGTCGCAGAGGACTGGCATGGCGTGAAGATCCCTGTTGTGAAGATCCCTGTTGGTCGAAGCGTTCAGACTGTTCGATTCGGATGCGGCATGGCAGCCGGGCGTTGCCGGACATGCGAGGCCGGGGACGCCGGGGACACCGGAAGCGTCCGGCCGTCGACTGATGTTTCTGCCTCTGATGCCGCGGCGCGTTTCCGACTTCGTCGCGGCAGTCTCGTGCGTCGAGAACCAGGCGCTCTCCGGAAAGCCGGCACGACAGAGTTCAGCCTTTGGCTAACATAGTTGATGGCCAGGCTGGCGAAAAGATACAGTTGAAAACGATCTGCGCAAGTCGGCTGCGCGGTCCCTCTTTCCCGGCTTTTCCGCTGAACGGAAAGCGGGTGAAACACGATCTGCGGGGAAGCGCCCGACCTTGCGAAGGCGAGCGTCATCGGCCTTTGCCTGCCCGCGGGCTGCCAGCGGCGGACTCTGGTGCGGCGGCAGTTGCCCCGAATCCCGTGCGCGCGGCGAGCATCGTTTAGAGCACAGCGGGAGCGGTTCGCGCAAGCCGATGCGGGAGAAGCCTTGCTGTGCTCTTGCCGAGCCCGGGACGTTCATCGAGAATGATCGGGCAACAAGGCGACGCCACGCTCGGGCGGCACACCCGAGGCAGCGGCGGAAAGAAGGGAACACAAGACACGCGACGAAGACGGCATGACGATTCGACGCGTAGCGGCCAGCCAAAGGAAGCCTTCAAATGAATAATCTTCGTCGGGAGCTCGCGCCAATCTCTGAGGGAGCGTGGGAGCAGATCGAGCAGGAAGCATCTCGCACCCTCAAGCGCTACTTCGCGGCTCGGCGCGTTGTGGATCTGGTCGGACCGAAGGGTCTCGGGTTTTCCGCGGTCGGTACCGGCCAGGTACGGCAAATCGAGTCGCCAGGCGATGGTATCGAAGCCGTCCAACGCGATGTGCGGGCCCTGGTGGAGCTACGGGTCCCGTTTGATCTGTCCCGCCTGGAGATGGATAGTGTCGAACGAGGGTCGAGCAATCCCGACCTGCAGCCACTGAAGGATGCGGCTCGCAAACTCGCGCATGCGGAGGATCGCATTGTCTTCGAAGGCTATGCGGCGGCCGGGATCCAGGGGATTTCCCAGGGTGCCAGCAATGTCGCACAGGCCCTTCCGCCCGATGTCGGCGGGTATCCGGCCGCGGTGGCGCAAGCGCTGGACCAGTTGCGCCGTGCCGGTGTCGATGGCCCCTACAGATTGCTTCTGGGTGACAAGCCATTCACGGACGTCGGCGGGGCCACCGACAATGGCTATCCCGTCCTGCGGGACCTTCGCCAGCTTGTAGACGGCGAGATCATCTGGGCGCCGGCAATGGAAGGCGGCATGGTGCTCACCGGGCGGGGCGGCGATTTCGAACTGCACATTGGCCAGGACGTTTCCATCGGCTACCTTGACCATTCCGAGGCTACCATTCGATTGTATCTGCAGGAAACCCTCACGTTTCTCATGTTGACTGCAGAGGCGGCCGTGATGCTTGAACGTGCCGGGCGGTAGATGGCCGGCCATGCGCCCGGATCGTCCGCCAGCCAACTTATGCAAAGGGCGGCTGCCGTTCCAAGGCAATGTTCGGACCGCCTTTCTGAAATTCACGATGCCACCTGAACCCAAAGTATAGGTAACGATGAGCGATAATTGAGCGGCGCCTATCGTTCCGTTATCGCTGGAATTCGACATGGAAAACACTCGAAAAAATGCCTGACATCATCCCCGAACAGCAAGCCGTGTGTAGTCCGATCACCCGTAGCGCGATCTTTATCGTCGCGGTCCTGTCAGCAGGCGATGACAGCGCAGATGCCGTGCGCGCGTTGTGCGCGGATATCGGCGCGCTCGTTCGTGCCGTGGGAAAGCGGGTCCCCGGCGGAAACCTCTCGTGTGTCTGCGGATTTGGTTCGGATGCCTGGGACAAGCTGTTCGGCGCCCCCCGCCCGGCCGGCTTGCACGCCTTCCGGGAATTCGGCGCCGGCGATCGCCGCGCCATGGCGACGCCGGGTGACCTGCTCCTGCATATTCGCGCCGAGCACATGGATCTGTGCTTCGAACTCGCAACGCAGCTGATGAGCCGGCTTGGCGCGGCCGTGTCGGTGGTTGACGAGGTGCATGGCTTTCGCTACTTCGACATGCGAAGCATGGTCGGTTTTGTCGACGGCACCGAGAACCCGACCGGAGCCGAATCCATTCGTTTCACGATCATCGGTGACGAGGACCCTTCGTTCGCCGGGGGCAGCTATGTGATGGTGCAGAAGTATCTGCACGACATGGCTGGCTGGAACAAGCTGCCCGTCGAGACGCAAGAGCGAATCATCGGCCGCACGAAGCTGTCCGACATCGAACTCGATGAGGCGGTCAAGCCGTCGTCGTCGCATAGTTCGCTCACCACCCTCGAGGAGAACGGAGAGGAGGTGAAGATCTTGCGCGACAACATGCCTTTCGGGCAGCCGGGCAAAGGCGAATTCGGTACGTTCTTCATCGGATACGCCCGTTCGCCCAGGCCGCTGGAACAGATGCTCGAGAACATGTTCGTGGGGCGGCCGCCGGGCAACTATGACAGGTTGCTTGACTTCAGCAGGGCAGTCACCGGCGGCTTGTTCTTCATTCCATCGGCAACGCTGCTGGAGGACCTTGCCGAGCGTCACCCGGATTCCATTCAAGCCGACGGTGGAGGTCACGATTCGATTTTGTCGTCCGAGGCGCAAGGCCATGACGGCTCGCTGAAGATCGGTTCGCTAAAGGCAGCCTCGGAAGCCGATTGACCTGGTTCGACATGCCCGGGAAGATCGCCTACGTGAACTGATACGGCCGCACCGGCAGCGTTTCCGGCGGCAGCTCGCGATCGCAAAGCTCGAGAACAGATCGCTCGATATTGCGCGTCATCGCATCGAGCGCCAGCGCGTTCGGTGCAAGTCCGAATGGTTCGGCGACTTCGCTTGCGATCGCTTCCAGTGCGATCAGCGTGTAGGAGATAAAGACGCATAGCAATGGCGTGAAAAGCTCGGTCGAGTCGACCAGGCCGAAGGGAAGCATCACGCAATAGGCATAGACGGTTCGATGCAGCAGCACGTTATAGGCAAACGGGATCTGCGTGGAGATGATCCGCTCGCAGCCCCCGAGCACGCCGCCCAGCTCGTTGATCTGCTGGTCGAGTATCCAGCGTGTGCTGTCGGTTGCGGCGACTTGTCCCTGGCAGCCGGCGAGGCCGCGGCGAATGTCGTTCAGCAAAGCCATCGGCTTGTAGCATTTCCCCTGCAACGCCGCCATCTGGTCGGGGCCGAGGTAGCGGCGCAGGTCCTCTGTCGGGTCAGTCATGCGCAAGCGATGCTTGAGCGCATAGGCGAATGCAATCAGCATATTGGTGATCCGGGTACGATCCGCGGCAGGCAGGTTCTCCGGGAGGTAGCAGAGCATCTGCGATGTGAGCGCCCGCGATGCAATCAGCAGACTGCCCCATAGATGGCGAGCCTCGTTGAAGCGGGCGTAGCTGGCGTTGTTGCGAAACGCGAGGAAGATGGCCAGTGCCAGGCCGAACAGCGTGAACGGTGCCGTATTGAGCGGAATCTTCTCGCCGAATATCCGGCCATGCGTGAACACCGCCAGGCTGCTGACAGCCCCGATGAAAACCAGTTGGGGAAGGATGGTCTGCAATACCGAACCGTTCCAGGCGAACAGCATCAGGAACCAGTTTTGCCTCGGCCTCACGATCATGGCGTCGTTTCCCCGACATTGGCGTGGCCGGGGCTGGCGTCGCCTTCCCGCACCTTGCCCCGGAAGACCCGGTACTGAAGTGCGTTATAGACCAGGATGATCGGTAACACAACGATGGTGCCAACCGGCGCGAAGCGCTGGCTGGACGGGCTGGAACAGGCTTCCCGGATCGTCAGCGACGAGGCCGATCCGGGCCGCCGCCAACCTTTGAAGGCAGATATTGATCGCCTCGGTCGCGCCCGCGTTTGTCACGTTCCGGAGCATCAAAGCCGGCTGACGTCCACCGGGGAGGACATGGCGATCGGCTTCGAATGCTCGCAACGCCTGCATTCGTCACCCGTCGCTTGCGCGTTGCAGGTCGACGAAATAGCCGGACTGCGGCCGGCTCACCAGCAGGCCGCGGCTTTCCAGCAGCAGGTAGGCGTGAAGCACCGTGGTAATGCTGATCCGGTGTTGCCGGCTAGCCTGCCGCACGGAAGGCAATCGTCCGCCGTGCCGGTAGACACCTTGCCGGATCAGCCGCTCGATATCGTCGGCGAACCTCTCGTAGAGCTTCATCGGACGCTCCTCCCGGCCGGATCGGCGCCAGGTGCATCGCGGTAGCGGAAGCCTCGATCGTGCGCTTGCGGCGGCACGGCCGGACTGCATGAATCGGGTCTGGTGGCGCTGTTGCCGGGCAGCGCAACTATGTCGGGTCGTCCGCGGCGCAAGCCGGCGACAAGGTGGAGGCAGACTTCGCGTATCTTCCCTGGTTCGTCTTTCACGACGGTAGCTCCGATCAATGCGCGTCGCCGGGCCTTGGGGACTGGAACTGGCTGCGCGTCATTTTGTTGAAAGGAAGAGTAGGGGCGAAGCTGTATTGCCAGGAGGCACACATGAGCGTGCCGAAAAAGAGTACAGATTCAATCCTGTGCCAATATCTGGAAAGCTGTACTTGAAGTCGCTGGCATGTGCCGAAACCGGCGCATCGCGGGGTTGCGCTGGGAGGGCGCGCCGGCCGCGCCCGCGCGGTGAGGGTGCGGCTGCGATTGCCCGGGAACCGGGGAAAAGGTGAGCGGACTCGCGTAAGTCCGTCGGCCGTGACCTGCCGAGGCGGCCCGCCCGGAGCACTGGTCGCTGCCTGATTCGCTCGCGCATCGACAGCATCAAGGGTAAACACGTATCAAGTCGCTGACTTGAAAACGTAAACCCCCGTCCCTATAATTAGCACTCGTTGGGTTAGAGTGCTAACAGCCCTCTCTCAGCCTTCCGATTCTGCTGGCAGCCAGCTAAAGCGGCCAGTTCTTGTGAACGTAAAATCACTTTTTGTACCAAGGAGTCCGTATGAATCTGCGTCCTTTGCACGACCGCGTGATCGTCAAGCGTCTGGACAATGAAACCAAGACCGCTTCCGGCATCGTGATTCYCGACAATGCTGCCGAAAAGCCTGATCAAGGTGAAGTGCTCGCCGTGGGCCCCGGCAAGAAGGATGACAAGGGCGCTTCGATCGCTCTCGACGTCAAGGTGGGTGACCGCGTGCTGTTCGGCAAGTATGCCGGCCAGGCCGTGAAGGTGGATGGCCAGGAACTGCTGGTCATGCGCGAAGAAGACATCATGGCCGTGGTGAACAAGTAATCCACGCCACCCCCCGTACAGATTTAGGAGATTCAGAACATGGCAGCTAAAGACGTAGTGTTCGGCGACGCCGCCCGTGCCAAGATGGTCGAAGGCGTGAACATTCTCGCCAACGCAGTGAAGGTGACCCTGGGCCCGAAGGGCCGCAACGTGGTGCTGGAGCGTAGCTTCGGCGGCCCGACCGTGACCAAGGACGGCGTGTCCGTGGCCAAGGAAATCGAACTGAAGGACAAGCTGCAGAACATGGGCGCGCAGATGGTCAAGGAAGTGGCTTCCAAGACCAGCGACAACGCCGGTGACGGTACCACCACCGCAACCGTGCTGGCCCAGTCGATCGTGCGCGAAGGCATGAAGTACGTTGCCGCCGGCATGAACCCGATGGACCTGAAGCGCGGCATCGACAAGGCTGTGGTGAACGCGGTCGAAGAGCTGAAGAAGCTGACCAAGACCACCACCACCAGCAAGGAAATCGCCCAGGTCGGCTCGATCTCCGCCAACAGCGACGAAGTGATCGGCAACCTGATCGCTGAAGCGATGGACAAGGTCGGCAAGGAAGGCGTGATCACCGTGGAAGACGGCAAGTCGCTGGCCGACGAGCTGGAAGTCGTGGAAGGCATGCAGTTCGACCGCGGCTACCTGTCGCCGTACTTCATCAACAACCCGGAAAAGCAAGTTGTCGCCCTCGACAACCCGTTCGTGCTGCTGTTCGACAAGAAGATCTCGAACATCCGCGACCTGCTGCCGGTGCTGGAGCAAGTGGCCAAGTCGGGCCGCCCGCTGCTGATCATCGCTGAAGACGTCGAAGGCGAAGCCCTGGCGACCCTGGTGGTGAACAACATCCGTGGCATCCTGAAGACCGCCGCCGTCAAGGCTCCGGGCTTCGGCGACCGCCGCAAGGCCATGCTGGAAGACATCGCCATCCTGACCGGCGGTGCAGTGATCGCCGAGGAAATCGGCCTGACGTTGGAAAAGGCAACCCTGCAAGAACTGGGTCAAGCCAAGCGCATCGAAATCGGCAAGGAAAACACCATCATCATCGATGGCGCCGGCGATGCAGCTTCGATCGAAGCCCGCGTGAAGCAGATCCGTGCCCAGATCGAAGAAGCGACCTCGGACTACGACCGTGAAAAGCTGCAAGAGCGCGTGGCCAAGCTGGCCGGCGGCGTTGCAGTGATCAAGGTTGGCGCAGCCACCGAAGTCGAAATGAAGGAAAAGAAGGCACGTGTGGAAGATGCACTCCACGCAACCCGCGCAGCCGTGGAAGAAGGTATTGTCCCCGGCGGCGGTGTGGCCCTGCTGCGCGCTCGCGCTGCCATCGCGAACCTGACCGGCGACAACGCCGACCAGAACGCCGGCATCAAGATCGTGCTGCGCGCCATGGAAGAGCCGCTGCGCCAGATCGTCCTGAACGCTGGCGAAGAAGCCTCGGTCGTGGTGGCCAAGGTCATCGACGGCAAGGGCAACTACGGCTACAACGCCGCCACCGGCGAGTACGGTGACCTGGTGGAAATGGGCGTGCTGGACCCGACCAAGGTGACCCGCACCGCGCTGCAGAACGCAGCTTCGGTCGCGTCGCTGATGCTGACCACCGACTGCGCAGTTGCAGAACTGCCGAAGGACGATTCGGCTCCGGCAATGCCGGGCGGCATGGGTGGCATGGGCGGCATGGACGGCATGATGTAAATCTGCCGGCCTGCCTCCAGGGCAGCCTGCTTTACCCGTAGCATCCGTAGTAGCAAAAACCCCCGCTGGCGCGAGCCGGCGGGGGTTTTTGTCTTGGGGCCGCCGCTTCGCGCGGACTGGGCGGCTTCAGATCTCCACGGTGAAGCACCAGTCGAATGCCGGGTTCTCCAGCTCGCCGGTATGGCGTCGCACGTAGCCGCGCGGATTGCACACCACGCGCGCGCCGTCGAGACGGTAGTCGAAGCCCGTATGCGTATGGCCATGGATCCACAGGTCGGCCTGCGCAACCAGGTCGGGCCGGCGCGAGATGAAACCCGCGGAGACCACGTCGTGCGAGTAGCGTGGATCCAGGCTGCCGAGATCGGGGGCGTGGTGCGTCACCACCACGGTCTTGCCATCGAACGGCGCGGCGAGCTGCGCCGCCAGCCAGGCGCTGGCGGTCTCGTGCAGCGCGAGCGCATCGTCGGTGGTGAAGCGGCGGCGCTGGCCGTCGCCGCCGTCGATCTCGATCAGGCGGTGATCCACCATCCGGCTGGCGCACGCCCGCATGGCCTCGTCGCGCCGGCCGGTGCCGAACAGTGTGTAGTCGGTCCACCAGGTGGTGCCGATCACGCGCGCGCGCTCGCCGGCGGGGCCGTCGAAGTAGGCAACGGCCCCGTTGAGCAGATGGACATGGGCCGCGTCGCGCGCCGCGTCGGCCATGGCGGCCTCGGCCGTGTCGAACGCACTCTCGTAGTACTCGTGGTTGCCGGGCACGTAGACCACCGGCTGGGCAAACGTGCTGGCGGCCCAGTCCACGCCGGTGCGGCCGTTGGCAATGTCGCCCGCCAGTACCACCAGGTCGGCGGCGCAGTCGGGCACGGATGCGGGGATGTCGTGTTCGATGTGCAGGTCGCTGAGGATGCGGATCTTCATGCTCTCTCCATGCCGCGCGCACGCCCGGGCGCGGCGTGCCCGTTCGCATGGATTCTTCAGAAAACCCCGGCCGCGGTCAAGCGCGGCCGGGCCATGCACCTATTTGGAGATGCGCAGGATCTCGGAGGCGAGCTTGGAGAAGCAAGGCTTCAGGTTGTCGATGGTCTTGGCGTAGCAGTAGACGCCGGAGGTCTGGTTCTTGTTGTACAGCGGCGCGTCGATGGTATTCGCCATGTTCTTGAGCAGGTTCGCGTCGAAGCCGCCGTTGCCGTCGAGTCCCAGCGTGAACACGTACACATTGTTGTTGCGCAGGTAGCTGGCCATCTCCACAGCGACGTTGGTGGCGGCGTTGTAGACGTTCTGGGACGAGTATGCCGACGTGACGGTGTACGGCACGGTGGTCGGGTAGATCGGGAACTCCTGGTCGGAGGCATTGTGCGCGTTGTAGTACTGCGGCATGCCCATCGGCTGCACCGTCGTCGTGACGACGGTGCCGTCGCTGTTGCCGTTGTTGTCGTCGCCGGTGCTGTTGCTGTTGCTCACGTTGGCGCATGCGCCGCTCATCTTGGTGTTCTGTACCGTGGTGATATAGAAGCCATTGGGCGTGGAGCCGGGCGACGATGCCGTGATGCCGCCCGCGCAGCTGTTGCCGGTCGGCGTGGTGGCGCCGGTGGTGGTGGTGCTAGAGCAACTGCGGCGCCCGCACGTGGTGACCCGCGTACTCGTGGTGCTGCCCATCTGGTAGGTGGCCGCCAGCGTGTTGGGCTGCCCGTCCGAGAAGAACACCACCACGCGCAGGCTGGAGCGGTTGGTGGTGATGCTGTCAAGCTGGGAGCGGGCCTGGTACAGGGCCTCGGCATAGTTCGTGTTGCCGCCATTGCTCAGGCCGCTGATGGTGCTCTGCATCGTCTTGCGGTCGAAGCCGCGCGTGGTCTTGCTGATCGGGATGTCGGAGACAGCGCCCGAGGCGAAATGCACGAGCCCGACGCGGTCCGACGAGGGGCTGAACTGGTCGAGAAAGGTGTTGGCGTTGGACTTGACCGTGCTCCAGACGGGCGACATCGAACCGGACGCATCGATCACGAAGATCAGGTCGAGGTCCTTGCGGATCGACTGGGCCGTCGCGGCGACCGCGACGTTGTTCATGCCGAGCACCTTCATCAGTGTGAGCGGCATGGTGGCCGATGCCGAGACATTGATGGTGACCGCGCCCGCGGTCGGGGTGTCGAACAGCACGGCCGGCGTGGCCAGCGTCGGCACGGCCTGCAGGTAGCCGCTCGGGAAATTGGTGTTGAAGAAGTCCTGCGCCGCCTGCCGTGCGGCGGCCGCCTGGTCGGGTTGCGTGGTGCCGTTGGTGACGGCGCGCGCCGCGGCGACCGCGGCCGAGTCCACCGCGGCATTGAGCTTGGCCTTGGTCACGTAGGCCATGCCCGCGTCGATCGCGAGCCCGGCCGCGCCGAGCAGGCCGATCATCGTCACGGCGGCGACCAGGGTGATCTGGCCGCGCTGCCTGCCGGCACCCGGCGCGCGCGTGCTTCGCAGTGTCGTTCGCGGGGTTTTCATGGCGGCTCCTTTGTCTTGTTCTTGTGGCGGCAGTCAGAACGATGTGACCGAATACAGGTTGGGGCCGATGTCCGGCATCTTGAGCAGCCCCATGGTCAGCCCTTTGAACAACATGTCGAAGTTGTAGTAAGACTCGACCACGTAGACGATCTGGCCGTCGCTGAGCAGGCCCGTCATGGCATTGGCGGTGGGCGACGTGCTGCCGCCGGCGGGCATGCTGCCGCAGCTGCCGTCGCTCTGCCACTGGCCGCTGCCGCTGCCGCAGTTCCAGACCTTGCTGCCCGGGACCGAGCCGCCGAGCGACCAGCCCCCGGCCCAGCGGTATTGCTCGAGCACGATGTTGCGCACGGCGCAGTTCTTGCCGTTCTTGTTGCACTCGTTGTCGCCCATGACCTTGGTGATGTAGATCATGCCGCGCTGGCTCATTTTCAGCGGCGGCGTGGTCTGCGCCAGCGCGGTCATGATGTCCTGCGGCGTGTAGGCAGAGCTGCGCGAGGCGAGGCTGGCGCCTTCGCGCGTCAGGTTGACCAGGATCAGGTTGGCCTGGATGGCCCGCGCGAAGTCGATCACCGGCAGGGTGAGGAAGATGAAGATCGGCAGCAGGATGGCGAACTCGAGGCTGGCGATGCCGCGTGCGGCACGCCTGCGCGGCAGGGGGCGGATGCGTTTCATCAGAAGGCCTCGTTGCGCATGGTGGCGGCCACGCTGAACGTGTACTTGCCGCCCGTGGAAGAGAAGAACGCGGCCACCATCGGCGTGAGCAGCGGCCAGGAGCAATTGACCTGGATCACCACGAGGTCGCCGGCGCCGCCGAACATCGTGCCGCCGTTGGCCTGCGTGCTGCCGTTGACCCAGGTGGTCACGGTGGCGCCGGACATGTCGTAGATGCCCAGCGAGGTGTCGTGGATCTTGGCCAGCACGGCCTGGTAGCGCTGCTGGGTGGTGTTGGCCGGGTCGAGGGTACTCTGCCCGGTGACGGCGAAGCGCGCGCCTTCGCGCACGGCATTCTGCATGGTGAGGTTGGCGAACATCATCATGCTGAAGTCGACGATGGAGAAGAAGAGCAGGAAGAACACGGGCGCCACCAGCGCGAACTCGACGGCGCTGGCACCGCGCTGGCGCAGCCGCCCGAGGATTGCCGAGGGTTGCATGGTAGGACCTCCTGCGTTTGGTTGTGCCCGCCTTGCCTGCCATCGCCGCCGCGCCGCTGGCGCGGCCGGCGACGGGCGCGGGGTGGCCGGCCTATTGCCCGTTGCCCATCATGTACGGGATCAGCGTGCGGTAGAACTGGATTGCCGGCGAGCCGAGCAGCACCACGAACAGCGACGGCAGGATGAACAGCGTCAGCGGGAACAGCAGCTTCACGGCGATCTTGGCCGCGCATTCCTCGGCGCGCTGGCGGCGCTTGGTGCGCAGGGTGTCGGCGTGCACGCGCAGCGAGTCGGCCACGCTGGTGCCGAAGCGGTCGGCCTGGATCAGCATGCTGACCAGCATGTCGATGTCTTCCACGCCGGTGCGCAGCGCCAGGTTGCGCAGCGCCTTCTCGCGCGAGAGCCCGGCACGCAGCTCCAGCACCAGCAGTTCCAGCTCCTCGCCGAGCGCGCTCTTGTCCTTGCGCAGCTCGTCCACCACCTTGAGCAGGGCGGCGTCGAGCGCGAGGCCCGCTTCGACGCAGACGGTGATCAGGTCGAGCGCGTCGGGGAAGGCTTCGAAGATCGCCTCCTTGCGCACGCGGATGCGCCGGCGCAGCACCAGGTCGGGCAGGTAGAAGCCGGCAATGGCGGCGGCCAGCAGCGCGGCCGGCAGCAGGCGCGGGTTGTCCTCGCTGATCACCCCCTGCGTGGCCAGCAGCACCGCCAGCGGAAACAGCATGGCCAGCGCGGTCTTGGCGGCGAAGTAGACCGCCACGGCGGAAGGGCTGCGCCAGCCGGCGTTCATGAAGCGCGTGCGGATGGCCGAGCCTTCCCAGCCCTCCTTGGGCAGCGCGAGCCTGGCCAGCGGCTGGGACAGGCGCTCCAGCTTGCGCATCCAGTCGTCCTGCAGCACCGACGGCACCTCGTCCTCGGGCACGGCCGACTTGGTGACCTGGGTGATGCGCCGGCGCAGCGCATCGGCCTGGAATGTCATCATGGCGCCCAGCGTCACGCCGAAGGCCACCAGGAACGCGAAGACCAGGATCAGTATTTGCTCGATTCTCATGATTCCCCCTTCATCTTGGCCGTGGCGGCGTCCTACATGTGGATGCGGACGATCTTGCGCATCCACAGCAGGCCCAGCAGCATCAGCAGCACCGCGTATCCCACGATCCAGGGCCCGACCGGATCGCTCGCGAGCGGGTCGAGGAAGGTGGGATTGAGCACGTACATGGCGCCGGCCACGGCGAACGGCAGCACCGAGAGGATGATCCCGGAGAAGCGTCCTTCGGCAGACAGCACCCGCACGTGCCCGAGCAGCTTCATGCGCTCGCGGATGATGCGGCTGACGTTGCCGAGGATCTCCGCCAGGTTGCCGCCGGACTCGCGCTGGATCAGCACCGCGATGACGAGGTAGCGCAGGTCGGGCAGTGGCGCGCGGTCGGCCATGTTGGTGAGCGCGTCATGCATCGACGCGCCGAAGTTGAGTTCGTCGAACGTCATGCGGAACTCGGCGCCGAGCGGCTCCGGCAGTTCGTTGCCAGCCATGTCCAGCGCGCTCGAGAAAGAGTGCCCGGCGCGCAGCGCGCGGCTGATCAGGTCGGCGCCTTCCGGAAGCTGCGCTTCGATCAGCTGGAGGCGGCGGCTGCGGCGCCGGAGCACAAACCAGAGCGGCGTCGCGAGCGCGCACAGCGCGGCGGCCGCCACCGCGATGGGGGGCAGCCCCAGCAGCATGCCGAAGGCGAAGATCGCGGCCGCCGGAAGGAACGTGAAGCCCAGGAACGTCGACACGTTCCAGTACAGGCCCGACTGCATCAGCAGTTTGTCCAGCGCGTGGATGCGCGGCAGCTTGCGCAGCAGGCTGGCGAACCTGGCCGAGCCGGAGAGGGCACGCTCCTTCATGATGGACGCGGTGTGCTCGTCCCAGGTCGCGTGGGCCACCGCCTGCAGGCGGCGCCCCAGGCGCCGCGCGCCGGCGCTGTGCTTGTGCTGCCACCACTGGTAGCCCAGCACCAGCAACAGCACGATGGCGATGAACAGCGAGAKGGCGAAGGCCGCGAGAGTCGGGTTCATGGCTGGTCTCCTGCGCAGGGCGTGCGCGGTTCATACCTCGAAGCGCATGGATGGCTCGAACAGCCGTTCCGGCACGGTCACGCCGAACGCCTGCAGCCGCTCGCAGAAGTGCGGGCGCACGCCGGTGGCGCAGAAGTGGCCCTTCACGCGGCCCTCGGCGTCGACGCCGGAACGCTTGAAGGTGAAGATCTCCTGCATGTTGACGACATCGCTCTCCATGCCGGTGATCTCCTGCACGCTCATCAGCTTGCGGCGGCCGTCGGTCAGGCGCGAGACCTGCAGGATCACGGTCAGTGCCGACACGATCTGCTGGCGCATGGTGCGCGGCGGCAGCGACAGGCCGGCCATGCTGATCATGTTCTCGAGCCGGGTCAGCGCGTCGCGCGGGCTGTTGGCGTGGATGGTGGCGAGCGAGCCTTCGTGGCCGGTGTTCATCGCGTGCAGCATGTCGAGCGCCTCGGCGCCGCGGACTTCGCCCAGGATGATGCGGTCCGGGCGCATCCGCAGCGCGTTCTTTACCAGCGCGCGCTGCGTGATCTCGCCCCGGCCTTCGATGTTGGGCGGGCGCGTTTCGAGGCGCAGCACATGGTTCTGCCGCATCTGGAGTTCGGCCGCGTCCTCGATCGTGACGATGCGCTCGCTCGCCGGGATAAAGCCCGACAGGATGTTGAGCATGGTGGTCTTGCCGCTGCCGGTGCCGCCCGAGATCAGGATATTGAGCTTGGCCTTGACCATGGCTTCGATCAGCTGCGCCATCGGCGGTGTGAGCGTCTGTAGCTCCACCAGGTCCTTGACCATCAGCGGGTTCACGGAGAAGCGCCGGATGGAGAGCAGGGGGCCGTCCACCGCGGACGGCGGGATGATGGCGTTGACGCGCGAGCCGTCGGGCAGGCGCGCATCCACCATCGGGCTCGATTCGTCGATGCGCCGGCCCACGCGCGACACCATCTTGTCGATGACCTTCATCAGGTGGGCATCGTCGCGGAAGGTCACGTCGGTCAGCTCCAGCTTGCCGCGGCGCTCCACATAGACCTGCTTGAACGTGTTGACCAGGATGTCGGAGACGGTGGGGTCGGTGAGCAGCGGCTCGAGCGGGCCGAAGCCCAGCATCTCGTCGCGCACGTCCGACACCAGCCGCTTGCGCTCGGTCTCGTTGATCGGTATGTTGCGCTCGTCGATGATGCGCTCCACCAGCAACGCCAGTTCGCGGCGGACCTGCTCGGGCGAGAGCCGTTGCAGCTTTTCCAGTTCCACGCGTTCGATGATGGCTTCGTGGATCTCCATCTTGAGCTGCTGGTAGGCGGCGTTGGCGGTGGTGGTGGCCGGGCCGACGCGCTCGGCCACGGTCTCGCCGGCCTTTTCATAGAGTTGTTCACGCAGTGACATGTCGATTCTCCGTGGCGCGTCGCGCGCCGGTATCCGATTCGCGGACTAGTCCCTTTGCCGGCGCTCAGGCGTGCCGTTCCACCGGCACGCCCTGCGCGCCGCGGTCCTTGCCATGGCCGAGCAGCTTGCGCAGCAGGCCCTCGTGCTGCCTCGGCGCATTCGGGTAGACGGTCTCGACCATCTGCACCAGCGCGCGCGAGATCGCGCTGTGCTCGCCCAGTTGCAGCACGGGCAGGCCCTGGTTGCTCGCGTCGCGCGCGGCTCGGGCATCCGCCGGCAGCACATGCGCTACCTTGGCGCCCAGGGTTTCCTCGAGCGTGCGTACGCTCACCGGCGAATGCTTGTCGAAGGCGTTGACCACCAGGTGCATGCGCTCGGCCGGATAGCCCAGCGAGCGGAAGATGTCCATCAGGCTGCGCCCGGCGCGCAGGTAGGGCAGGCTGAGCTGCATCACGGGGTAGATCGTGTCGCTGTGATCCAGCACCATGATCGACGAAGGGTTGATGTCCTGCCCGATGTCGAAGATGATCACGTCGTAGGCCGGACGCACCAGGTCCAGGATGTTCTCGAGATGGGCGGACTTGATGTCGCCCGCCTTGACCGGGTCGCCGGCCCCGGCGATCACATCGAAGTTCGGATGCGCGTGCGTGATGCAGGCGTCGAGCAAGGCCAGGTCCAGCCGGTCCACCTGCTGGCAGATATCGGCCAGCGTGGCCGGCGGCGCCTTGTCGGTGACCAGGAAGGCAGCGTCGCCGAACTGCTGGACCAGGTCCACCAGCAGCACGCGCTTGTGGCGCCGCGCGGCCAGCGCGTAGCCAAAGTTGGCGGCGACGAACGTGGTGCCGCTGCCGCCCTTGCAGGCGGCGAAGGTGAAGGTGCGCGCCTCAAGGCTGCTGCCGGTGAGCGGCTTGACCGCGAGCCGCTCGAGCTCGTCGTTGAACTCGCGCGGGTCCAGCGGCCAGTGCAGCACGCTGCGGATGCCCATGCGCATGGCCCGCATCAGCAGCTCGGCCGACGGCGACGGCGCGACCAGGATGCAGGGCACGTCGCCCGGCTCGGGGAAGCGCTGGCGCAGCCGCTCGAGGATGTCGGGGCTGAAGTCGTCGGCCTGCAGCACCAGGAAGTCGGAGGGATGGATCAGCCCGGCCATGCCGAGCGCCTTCTCCGGGTCGGCGCAGACCAGTTGCAGCTGGCGTTGCGTGGCGGCCTGTCCGGCCATCGAGGACATCTGCCGCGCACGCGTCTCGTCGCCCGAGACCAGAATAAGCTTTGCCATCTCCATTTCTCCCAGTTTCAGTTGAAGCTGCCGGTGCGCGGCGGCGCTTCCGGAGCCGCCGCGCACCGCCTTCCGGTCATGGCGCCGAGGACATCGCCGACGACGAGCCCGAGCCGACCCCGATCGCGTACGCGTTCGCGTCGGTGGGCGGGTTGCGGTACGACTGGTTGTAGCGGTCCATCGCGTAGGTGGCGCTGCGGGCGTCGACGCCGGTGACCGGGTCGGTGTTCAGCGATGCATCCGGGTTGAGCGTCTGCATGGCGCGCACGATGCGCACCGCTTCGCCGAAGTGGGCGTCGTACACCGGCGTGGTGGTCATGCAGCCGGCCAGGCCAGCTGCCGCGCACGCGGCGGCGCTGGCGAGGGCGAACCGCGCGACGCGGGCAAGGCTATGGCGGAAGTCCATGATGTGTCCCCTGTTCATTGCGCGGAGTCCGCGCTAGTCGCCGTACCGGCGATGGTGGGTGCGGGCAGGGCGGCGGCGCTGTCGCGCGGACCGGCCATCGGCTCCTGTCTCGTGGTGGGCGCGGCCGGGGCCGGGGCCATCGGTGCGGCCGGAGCGCCGACCGGCGCGGGCTGCGGGTTGGCTGGCGCGGCCGGCAGCAGGTTCACGTCGGGATGACCTTCCATGTTGCCGTTGATGAAGACCTCGCCCGGCGTCGGCTTGCCGAAGGAGTCGGTCGGCATCGGGTAGTTGGCCGGCAACGGCTTGACCAGGCGCGGCGTCACCACGAACAGCAGCTCGCTCTTGTCCTGCTGGAAGTTGGTGCTGCGGAACAGGTTGCCAAGGATGGGCAGCTCGCCCGCGCCCGGCAGTGCTTTCAGGCTACCCGTCACGTTGCTCTTGATCAGGCCGCCGATGGCGAAGCTCTGCCCGTCCATGACCTGCAGCGTGGTGGATGCGCGCCGGGTCGTGATCAAAGGCAGGATGGTGGTGCCGCTCAGGTTGGGCGCGGTCAGCGCGACGCCGGTCGGCGACAGCTCGGACACCTCGGGCGCCACCTTCAGGTTGATGCGGCCGTTGGCGAGTACCGTCGGCGTGAAGCGCAGTCCCACGCCGAAGGTTTCTTCCTGCAGCGTGATGGTGGTGCCGCCCGCGCTCGAAGCCTGCGGTACCRGGATAAACACCTTGCCGCCGGCGAGGAAGCTGGCTTCCTGCCCGCTGATGGCCATCAGGTTGGGCTCGGCCAGCACCTTGACCAGGCTGTCGCCTTTTTGTGCATCGACCTGGAAGTTGAAGGGCAGGTTATTGTTCTTGACACCGGAGAGCACGCCCGCGCCGCCCGAGAGGAAGTTGGCCAGCAGGCCGAAGGTCCAGCTGCCGAAGGCGCCGTTGAGGTTGGCCGCGGCGCCGAGCTGGTCGATCAGCGTCTTGGAGACTTCGGCGACCTTCACTTCCAGCATCACCTGCTGGGGCGCGTCGACGCTCATCATGTTGATGATGCGCTGGCTGCGCAGCGGCTGCCCGCCGGCGCCGCCAGCGCCGACCATGCCCATCCCCATGCCGCCCATGGGCATGCCGTTCATGGCGAGCATGGGCTGGCCGGGCGCGCCGAAGCCTTGCGGGGGCGCCGACATCGGGCTGCGCGTCTGGCGGATCACGAACGCGTTGGCGATGTCGATCACCATCTGCGCCACGGTGGAGTCCGGCACGTTGCCGGTCAGCACCAGGCTGTCGGCCGCCGACGATACGCGCACCTTGCGGGCCTCGGGCACGAGCTCGTGCAGGCTGGTCTGCAGGCCGCCGGGGTCGGCGCCCACCGTGACGTCGATCACGGTGCAGTTGCCACTCTTGCCCTGCACGATCATGTTGGTCGTGCCGATATCCAGGCCGAGCAGGTAGAGCGTCTGCGGCGACACCAGCATGGCCTGGACCACGCCTGGGTTGCCCAGCGTGCGCGTGCGCACGGCCTCGGGCAACTGCAGCATGCGCGACTTGCCGACCGGCACCGTCACCTGTTGCGGATCGCGCGTGGCGCCAGAGCAGTTCGGGCCGCGGCTGATGCTGGCGTCGGCGGGCGGCGGTGGCACGCTGGCCGCGCCGATCGTGAGCTGGATCGGGCCGTTGGCGGCCAGCTTCATTGCCTGTGGCGCGGCCTGGGCGGCTGCGTTCGCCGCATTGGCCGCATTCGCTGCGTTGCCAGCATTGCCAGTGTTGCCGGCGGTGCCTGCGGCATCGGCGGCCTGTGCCTGTTCACTGGCCAGCCAGACGCAGGTCATGGACAGCACGGCGAGCGCGGTTAGGTTCAGGCGTGAGGGGCCGTTGCGCGGCGCACGGCTGCGCGGGCTGCCCTCCTGGGTATGGTGTCGATCCATTTGATTTCCCCGGTTTGTTGACCCCATTGGCTGGGGCCGGCATCTGGCTTGCTCAGCGTGCGCGCATTAGAAGCATTCTTGGTTTTGCTGCATCCCGCTGATCACGCCCACGCAGTTGCGCGAGACCTTCTTCTCGGCGATGCGCTGCACGACCTGCACCACCTTGGCCACCGGCGCGGCCGTCACCGCGGCCTTGAGCACCGGTTCGTTGAGCAGGCTGCGCTTGGTGGCGCCGGCGGTTTCCACCGGGCGCGGATCGATCTGGTTGCGCAGCACCAGCGAGAGCGTGCCCACGCTGCGTGCGAGGTCGAGCTTCTCGGCTTCGTCGGGAGAGACTTCCAGCGTCACGGCGTTGACCACCTTGGGTTTGGTCTCGTCGCGGTTGACCTCCTGCGCGATGGCGAGCACGAGGATCTTCTCGAGCACGATCTTGGAGATCGACTGCTCGGTCTGCGAGGCGCCTTCGTTCTTGGCCTGGTCTTTCTGTGTGTTGACGATGATGTCGACGAAGCTGCCCGGCAGCGCGAAGCCGGCCACGCCCACCACGTCGTTGACGCGCACGGTGATGGCGCGCTTGCCTTCGGCGATCACGGCGGAGAGGCCGCCGCGCGTGCCGACCGGCGTGAGCTTGGATTCGARGATGGGCTCGCCGCGCATCACGCTGGCCTTGGTCACGCGCCCGTCGATCAGCTTCTGGTCGGTCAGCGCGCCGGGCGGCAGGCTCTCGCGCGGCCAGTCGACGACCTTGACGAACTCGGGCGCGAGCCGCTGCCCGAGGTTGATGTCGGTACCGGCCACTAACACCTTGGTGACGCTGCCCGAGCTCTGCTCGATCATCCAGCGCGAGGCCAGCACGACCGCCGCCAGCCCGGCCAGTGCCGCCACCAGCAGCATCACGATTGCACGTACGTTTCTCATTTGACGGTCCCCCCAGTGTGGATCCAGGCAACGGCGGCGCCGGCGAGRCACGAACGCCCCCCCTGGCTGTCACGCCAGACTCGGTTCATCGGCGCCGCGCGCGGCGGCGTTCAGTCGAATGCGGTGATGCCGCGGCGATGCCCCAGGCGGTGTGCGTCCGCGTGGCTGCGCCGGTAGCCCTGGGCGTGGCCCGCGG